>JAUXHQ010000005.1 GCA_030621455.1 Deltaproteobacteria bacterium | reverse complement strand
TGTGACGGGATGTTTTGCCTTAACGGCCTCATTGCGCATATCACTTATATGTGCTCAATATTGTAGACTTGAGGAGTTCGCTTCTGCCATTTTGAGGAATATTGATGACGAGAGAACCTATGAATTAAGGCGGAATAAAATATCTTGCTTTGCTCGAAATGACAAAGGAGCGATGATCCTATATAAACTCAAGTTAATGATATTGGCTCCTTACCCAGGGCTTCTATTCTATAGTCTTGTTCCCTTTGCGACGAACTGTTGGACCCAGCATGTCTCGTAGGCAACATCAGGTCGTAGAGGTCGGAGGACTAGTCTAAGGGGAAACGAAGTGACACGGACATATACCCACGAAGACTTGAACAACGAAGTGAGATCCATAGCCGGATATTACATGCCCGAAGAGGAGAAGACACTCAATCACAGCGGAAGACAAGTATTATATGTGGTAGGCCGTGCTGAAATAGACAATTCATGTTGTGGCGTCGCTGGTTGCAGATATGTCATAGTGCCCGGATACGTTGTTGTGTGGAAAAATGGAATGGATGAGACCGGCAGACCATTATCAGAGGTTGAACCCATAGTGGATGAAGATTCCAGGAGGAAGATTACAAACATCCTTCAAGAAAAGGAAATAGTTACCCAAATTGACTTCTGGTAAGAATGTGGTGTCATTAAAGGGGGTGGTATCCTTACCGAGTTTCACGAGATGCAAAGACTAAGCAAAACCTGAGAGTAGATTTCTCGTTGAGGACTTCACGAACAATCAATTAATAGAAGGAGGGTTTCAATATGGTAGGTATAACCTCGTACGGTGCATATATTCCAAGGTATCGGATGGATCGCTCAATAGTCTATAAGGCCATGGGATGGTTGAATCCTGCAACCTTTATGCGCGGTGAAAAAGCAGTGGCAAATTTCGATGAAGATAGCGTCACCATGGGAGTAGCAGCCGGCATAGACTGTATGACCGGCATAAACAGGGATGAGATAGGTGCCGTCTATTTCGCCACTACCACTTCCCCTTACAAGGAGAGACAGGTTGCCGAGATAATAGCAACCGCATTTGACCTCAGTTCGGACATACGAACAGCAGACTTTGGCGCATCACTTAAAGCAGGAACTACGGCTCTTCTCTCAGCACGTGATGCAGTCAAGGCAGGATCTGCCAAGAATGTCATCCTGTGCGCCTCTGATTGCCGCGTAGGCAAACCGGGAAGCGCCCAGGAGGAGATCTTCGGGGATGCCGGCGCATCCTTAATAATCGGCGATAGCGGGGTCATCGCCACACTGGAAGATTCGTGTTCAGTCTCTTATGATTTCATAGACCACTGGAAAGGAGACGGTCAAGAATTTGACCGCCAGTGGGAAGACAGGTTTATCCGGGACGTGGGTTATAAAAAATTCATTCCGGAGGCTATTTCCGGTGTTCTCAAAAAATGCGGGCTCGAGACGAAGGACGTGGCCAAAGTAGCTTACCCCTGCCTCTATGCCGGGGACCACAAGGTTATCGCGAAGAAGCTGGGATTGGATCCCGCCCAGGTACAGGACCCCATGATCGATAAGGTGGGCTATACGGGGACGAGCAATCCGTTACTCTTGCTCGTTGCCGCGCTCGAGGATGCCAAACCTGGTGACAATATCGTTATTGTAAGCTTTGGCAACGGCAGCGATGCTTTGTTATTCAAGGTAACCGATGAGATAGAAAAGATAAGAGGCAATAGAAGAGGGGTCAAGAAGCATCTTGACGCCAGAAGAGAATTGATGAGCTATAACAAGGCCATCAGCTTTCGCGACACGCTTCCCATAGAGAAGGGAATTCGTGGGGAGATTATGGCCACGACAGCCCTGTCAGAGCTCTGGAGGAGTCGCAAACAGGTTCTCGGTCTTTGTGGTTCGAAATGCAAGAGCTGCGGGACCCCGCAATTTCCGCCCCAAAGGATTTGTGTGAACCCCGACTGCCTGGCCATGGACCAGATGGAGGACTACCGTTTTTCGGACAAGAGAGGCGCCCTCTTCACCTATACTGCGGACAACCTGGCATACAGCACTAACCCTCCTGCAATTTACGGATTCAATAATTTCGAGGGGGGGGGGAGGTTCTGGTTTGATATGACCGACGTCGACCTGGAATCAGTGAAGGTCGACATGCCCGTAGAGATGAGTTTCCGGAGGAAGTATGTCGATGAAGAGAAGGGCATCCATGGTTACTTCTGGAAAATGGTTCCTGTCATTGACTAAAATTGAGTCCCGTTTCAGCGGGCTTATCATCATCGGTCATGGGGATATCTCTTCCGTTCAGTTCTGAATGACGACGCACTGATGATCCCCAATGGGAATCGGGAGAGGAACCCTTAAATGGAAGACACAAAAGGAGGCAAAAATGGCGGAAGGCATAAAAGATAAAGTCGCTATCATCGGTATGGGTTGCACCAAGTTCGGTGAGCGTTGGGATATGGGGTCAGAAGACCTAATAGTGGATGCATTTAAGGAGTGCATTGAGGATGCCGGGATAGACAGGAAGGAAATCCAGGCGGCCTGGTACGGATCGTGTTTTGACGAGGTGAATGTGGGAAAGGCGGCAACACCGTTGAGTATTGCACTTAAACTGCCCTTCCTCCCGGTGACCAGGGTCGAGAATTTCTGTGCCACGGGTTCGGAGGCATTACGCGGGGCCGCTTATGCCGTTGCATCGGGCGCATACGATATATGCCTGGCACTGGGTTGTGAGAAACTGAAGGATACCGGTTACGGTGGCCTTCCTGAGATGGCCAACCTTATGGGCACAAAGAACAGACTCATCATGCCGGGTATGACCGCGCCGGGCGGGTTCGCCATGATGGCAACAAGGTACTTCGCCAAGTACGGCATCGATCCGGATGAGGGCAAGAAAATAATGGCAAGGGTATCTCAAAAGAGTCACGCGAATGGAGTAAAGAACCCAAAAGCCCACCTGAGAGCAGAGGTGACAGAGGAGCAGATTTTGAAGGCCCCTATGATCGCGTGGCCTCTCGGTCTCTTTGACTGCTGCGGTGTGAGTGACGGAGCTGCCGCTGCCATCGTTTGCCGCGCAGACATGGCCAAGAACTTCAGGCCCGATCCTGTCCGCATCAAGGCCCTCCAGATCGCCATCAGCTCAGGAGAGGAGATGATGTACACAAAGTGGGACGGGAGTTATGTTGAAACAGGTACCCGATGCGGGGCAAGGGCATATGAGGAGGCAGGGATAAAGAACCCCAGAGAAGAAATAAGTCTGATGGAAGTCCATGACTGCTTCTCTATCACTGAACTCGTGACTTACGAAGACTTGCAGATTTCACCGAGAGGCAAAGCAGGGGACGATGTCAGGGACGGTTTCTTTGACCTTGACGGGAAGATACCCTGTCAGCCTGATGGAGGATTGAAGTGTTTCGGGCATCCTATCGGCGCCTCGGGATTGCGGATGATGTATGAGGTGTATAAACAGATCCAGGGAAAAGCAGGAGACAGACAGATAAAGGATCCCAAGGTTGGGCTTACACACAACATGGGTGGTTTTCCGGCTATGAACCTCATCAGCGTTTGCATCGCAGGTCTATAAATAGAAGAACGATCAACCGGACCGAGAGCGACGTCTCTTCCGTTAAAGATGAATTCTCGCAGTGAGAGCTCTGAAAAGGTTTCCTTTTCGGAGCTCTCAACCTGATTCAAACATTTTCCAGAAACTCGCCAGGGCTTGCAACGCAAACTGCAGATGGTTGCCCTTGCTTTGCCCAAATGAAACTCCGGGAAATTCTCGAGACGATCTGGTGCTCATACGCCTTCCCGTTACATCAACAAGGTTCCAATTGAAGAATGAGTTATTACAAATAGAAAGGAAATAAAGATGTCTTCTGCATTGGAAGGAATAAAGATATTGGATCTGTCCAGGCTGCTGCCTTTTAACTATTGTACCTTAATGCTGGCTGATCTGGGGGCTGAGGTGCTCAAGATAGAGGAGCCCAAAATAGGGGACTACATGAGATGGTTGCCCCCTAAATTGAAGGAAGAGGGAGCAGTATTCCTGATGGCCAATCGTAATAAGAAGAGTATGACGTTGAACCTCAGAGAGGAAAAGGCCAAGGAGGTACTTCGCCGATTGGTCAAAGACTATGATGTCCTCTTCGAGAGTTTCAGACCAGGGGTGATGAAGAAGCTTGGCGTTGACTACGAAAGTCTGAAAGAGATAAACCCGGGACTCGTCTTTTGCTCGTCTACAGGTTACGGTCAAGACGGGCCTTATAAGGACAGGCCGGGGCATGATATGAACTATATAAGTGTGGCGGGTATTCTCGAGGCTACAGGACGACACACGGGAGCGCCGGTAATCCCAGGGATCCCCATTGCCGACATGAGCATAGGAATATTTTCAGCTTTTTCTATCCTGGCAGGCATCATATACAAAGCCAGGACCGGTAAGGGACAATACATAGACATGTCCATGACTGACTGTATGGTGTCTTACAATATAGCCAACATCGCAAACTACATCGCTACCAGGCGGTCTTCGGAGACGCAGATTCTCGGTGTTGCAGGAGAGAACCCCTGCTACAACGTATTCAAGACAAAGGATGGGAAGTTTATTTCTCAGGGCAACATAGAGGATAAGTTCTGGATTAATCTCTTAAAGGTCATCGATCGGGAAGACTTGAAGGACTACCAGTACGCCACGGGGGATAAAAAGGAAGAGGGCATGAAGGAACTCCAGAAGGTGTTTCTCACGAAGACAAGAAAAGAATGGTTGGAGCTCTTTGAGGGTAAGGATATCTGTTATGCTCCCATAAATGATGTTGAAGACATGATCGCCGATCCCCATGTTCGGCATAGAGGGATGATTCAGGAGATGGAACATCCTGTGGAAGGCAAGGTTACAACCGTGGGTATCCCTTTTAAATTCTCGGAAACGCCCGGCAAAATAAAAACGCCAACCCCGACTCTGGGTCAACATACAGAAGAGATCTTAAAGGGTCTTGGATACAATGACCAGGACATAACAGAGATGAGAGAAAAGAATGCCATCTAATTCATTTGACCGAGGCGGGGGCAGTATGGGCCTCCGCCTGTTTCCGTGTCTCTATTTTCCCTTGGTATTTGGGGGCTTGGGGGATATATGGAAATCTATAGAATAGCCGGCATTAATTGAGCATGATACCTAAGCGGTAAACTCGTTATTCAAGGAGAACAATATCATAAAAAGAGCCTTTTCCCCCTTATATTACTGGGCTCCGGTAGTCTTTTACTGCATTTTCATTTATTTCCAGTCTTCATACCCCGCATTTAAGGTAATTCCGGATCTTCCATATGCCGACAAACTCATTCATATTGCAGGCTACGCACTACTGGGTCTGTTGTTCTTAAGGGGTTTTAGAAATTCGAGATTCAGGAACGAACAGAAATTCATAATAACGGCGAGTATCCTTCTAACTGCATTATATGGCGCAGCTGATGAATTCCATCAATTTCATGTACGGCATAGAACGGGAGATCTGTGGGATGCCGTCTTTGACTTGTTGGGAGGTGCCTTCGGGGTCTTTGTTTACGAAAAACTGGCAAGAAAACACCCAAAGCTCGGCCGCATCTGAAACCCGTCAGTCCTTTTGGTTTTGATGAGGGCTACGTATCGGACAGGGAAGACATATGAAAAGAGAGAGACTGGAAAGAGGCATGATCCACGTTTACACCGGCAACGGAAAGGGCAAAACTACCGCTTCTCTGGGCTTAGCTCTCAGGGCGATTGGGCATGGATACAGTGTATACATGATACAATTCATGAAAGGTGATATCGAATACGGAGAGCTGGTATCGGCCAGAAACCTCTTGACCCCTCATTTGACTATAAGACAGATGGGGCGGCCCGACTTTGTCAATAAAGAGAACCCCGAAAAGATCGATATCGAGTGGGCACAGAAGGCCTTCAAACTGGCTCAAGAGGTAATACGGGGTGGGGAACACGACATGGTAATACTCGACGAAGTCAATGTAGCCGTTGACTTCGGGTTGGTTGGCCTTGAAGATCTTTTGAGACTGCTCAGGGGTAAGCCGGAAAATCTGGAACTGGTCTTAACCGGCAGGTACGCAAAATCAGAAGTGATGCAAGTTGCTGATCTGGTCACGGAGATGCTGGATATAAAACACTATTATGCGCAAGGAGTGGAGTCGAGAAAGGGTATAGATAAATAGTTGATTGCGGATGGTGCAAGATGGCATAAGGCGCATGGCGAAGGGTATAAGGTGGGTGTAGAGTCAAATCCTTTGTTGCCTTAAGCCTGTACCAGGCACTGAATTTAACTTAGTCTACGACCGTCTGTGTGGGTCTGTGGCTAATTTAAGAGTCATGGGTTAAACCTGAACTGTATGATGTCCCCGTCCTGCACAGGGTACTCTTTGCCCTCCAGGCGTACAAGCCCCTTTTCTCTTGCTGTGGTTAGCGATCCTGCTGTCAGGAAGTCCGCGTATAATATAATCTCTGCCTTAATGAATCCTTTTTCCATGTCCGAATGTATCTTGCCGGCCGCTTTTGGGGCCTTTGTCCCCTCAGGGATGGCCCAGGCCCGCAATTCCGATCCAACGGCAGTATAAAAGGTTATCAGTTTCAATAGATCATACCCGACCTTTATCAGCCTTTCCAGACCTGACTGTTCGAGTCCCAGATCACTTAGGAATAGATCCCTTTCATCCTGATCCAGTTCCGCAATCTCCGATTCTATGTCTCCACATATTACAACCGGTTCCGTGCCATCCTTTGCAGCGATCTCTCGGATGAAATCACTGTGCCTGTTGCCTCTGAGTCCTGCCTCATCCACATTGGCCACGTAGAATACGGGTTTGAGGGTGAGTAGGTTTAACTCTTTTATAATCTCGATTTCTCTTTTTTCTAACTCTAACATCCTGGCCGGTTTTCCAGTGCTCAAGCCTTTTTTCACAGCCTTGCAGGTTTCCAAAACCCCGGGTATTTTTTTGTCTCCCGTTTTTAGGAGCTTTTCCGTCTTAGCCAACCTCTTTTCAATAGTTTCCAGGTCCGCAAGGATTAATTCCGTATCTACTATCTCGATATCCTTTTTTGGATCTATAGAACCGCTCACATGAGTGACATCAGGGTTTTCAAAGCAACGGACAACATGGGCAATCACATCCACATTCCTGATATGGCCCAGGAACTGGTTGCCCAACCCCTCTCCCTGGCTTGCTCCTTTTACCAGACCCGCTATATCCAGAAATTCCAGTGTAGTATGTGTTGTTTTTGGGGGTTTTATTATCTCGGCAATCTTTATGAGTCGTTTATCCGGCACCTTAACAATACCTAAATTTGGGTTGATAGTGCAAAATGGGTAGTTAGAGGCCTCGGCCTTGCCGGAGGTCAAGGCATTAAATATCGTAGATTTTCCCACATTTGGCAGGCCGACTATCCCACAATTAAAACCCAACAGGAATACCTCCAACAGAAAAAGCCCAACCTTCCCGGAGAAGAAGGAAGGTTGGGCGATTCAACCAATATCATCCTTGTCAAGTCTGGAAATGCATGTGTCTAGACAATCAACGGAGCAATAACCAGGGCCACAACCGACATGAGCTTGATAAGAATATTGAGGGACGGGCCGCTTGTGTCTTTTAAAGGATCACCAACCGTGTCCCCGGTAACAGCAGCTTTATGGGGTTCCGAGCCTTTCCCCCCGAAATTCCCATCCTCAATATATTTCTTGGCATTGTCCCATGCCCCGCCGGCATTAGACTGAAATATGGCCATGCACACACCCGATACCGTGACACCAGCCAGCAATCCACCCAATGCATACTTGTCTATAAAACCGAAAATCACGGGCACGGTAATAGCCATTAAGCTGGGGAATACCATCTTCTTGATGGCAGCGGTCGTAGAAATGTCCACACATTTAGCGTATTCGGCTGTCGCCTTCCCCTCAAGAAGTCCTTCGATCTCCCTGAACTGGCGCCTCACTTCTTCGATCATAGCATAGGCGGCTTCGCCCACAGCCTTTATCGCCATGGAGGAAAATACAAACGGCAACATGGCGCCAATAAAGAGGCCGATCATGATCCTTGGCTCGGTTAAATCGAGTTTATCAACCCCGGCCTGGATTCGATATGCGGCAAAGAGGGCCAGAGCAGTCAAAGCCGCAGAACCGATAGCGAACCCCTTACCGATAGCCGCCGTTGTATTACCCACCGCATCGAGGTTGTCCGTGCGTTCCCTTACCTCAGGGGGGAGCCCCGCCATCTCAGCCAGCCCGCCGGCATTATCAGCAATAGGACCATACGCATCCACTGCCAACTGGATCCCGGTAGTGGAGAGCATCCCTAAGGCGGCGATTGCAATACCATAGAGCCCGGCAAAATGGTAAGAGACCCAAATCGCCATACAGATCCATATGACGGGCAATGCGGTAGACCGCATACCCACTGCCAGACCGGCGATTATATTTGTTGCCGGACCTGTCTGGGAATCCGAGGCAATAGTGTGAACAGGCTTCCTCTCTTTTGAGGTGTAGTATTCGGTAGTGAGTCCCACAGCGACTCCCGCAACAAGGCCTCCGATGGTGGCCATGAAGAGATCCATTGCGGAGATTCCACTCATGCCCGACATTTCAATTTCCTCAGGCACAAAGTACGCGCATACGAAGTAAGTGACGATCACCATAAATATACCGGCTCCAAATGTCCCTACATTCAATGCGGCCTGCGGACTCCCACCCTCTTTCACACGAACGAAAAAGGTGCCCAGAATTGAGACGATTATGCCTGCCCCTGCCAACATAAGCGGGAGCATGACCATATTGAAGCCAACATCATTTCCTCCGATTGCTGTTGCTGTTGCCCCAAGGACCATCGCCCCAACTATGGAACCGACATAAGACTCGAACAGGTCAGCCCCCATTCCGGCTACGTCTCCCACATTGTCCCCTACATTGTCAGCAATGGTTGCAGGGTTACGGGGATCATCTTCAGGGATTCCGGCCTCCACTTTTCCCACGAGGTCTGCACCCACGTCTGCGGCTTTGGTGTATATACCGCCTCCTACCCTTGCGAATAAAGCGATGGATGACGCCCCCAGAGAAAACCCCGTGATGACGGTAATCACATTGGGCAAATTCATAGATGCATCGCCCAACATGCCCAAGTTTCTATATAAGATCAGAAGCGTACTCAGTCCTATGATCCCCAGTCCCACAACGCACATACCCATAACAGTGCCCCCGGAAAAGGCCACTATCAGAGCCTCGTTGAGGCTGCTCCGTGCGGCGTTGGTGGTCCTGCTATTTGCTGAAGTAGCCACACGCATCCCAAAATACCCGGACAATCCCGAACACAGGGCCCCAAAAACAAAAGACAACGCTATTAAGGGGCTTCGATAGACCTCAGGCGTGCTCTTTGCATTTGCCAGGCCCAGTAAGATCGCCACACAGATCACAAATACTATCAAAACTTTATATTCCCGCATGAGAAAGGCCATGGCCCCTTCCTTAACATGTCCGGAAATCTCTACCATCTTCTTTGTCCCGGGGCTCTGCTTGTTCACCCAAACAGACTTGTACAATGCAAAAATAAGAGCCAGTATACCAAAAACCGGGACCAAATAAGTCAGTCCTTCACCTGCCATTACTTTCTTACCCTCCTTCCAGGTCTAACGGGGAACCCCCGAACATCGGCTTCACCTTGAAGCTACTCACCATTACAACGACTCCCCCTTGACAACAGCTTTACAATATCCGCCGCCACATCAAATTATAAATCCTCAAACCCTGTCTCTTTCTATCGTCTGCCACCCCCTTTCCCCCCATTTCTATATAGTTTATCAGAAAAATAATTACAAAATCGGGCAAGAAGATCGACCATACCAACTTAGGATACCCCCCTGCCCCCCTTTACAAAAGGGGAAAATTCTTAAAATTATTTTTCCATTACAGCTTCATGAGTTTCACAATTCTGCCGATTGAACTCATTCATCGCCACATGAACATCCTTAGTGATAACAGATATTAATGCCTTTCCTGCCAAATCTATTAGGTCAGGTAAAAGTACCCGCTGTTCTGAATCAAAGTGACTGAGAACATAGTCTGTAACTTTCCGACTGCCGGTCGGCCGACCAATTCCCACCTTCAACCTTATAAAATCATCAACTCCCAAGACACTGATGATCGACCTGACACCATTGTGCCCCCCGTGTCCACCTTTCTCTTTTATTCTAATCCTCCCAAATTCCATATCCAGATCATCATGTACAACGACTAACGCCCTTCTATCTATTTCAAAATACGAGAGCAGCTTCTTTGCCGCTTCACCACAGAGGTTCATATAGGTCAAAGGCTTTGCAATAACTACCCTTTGACCGGCTATACTCCCTTCACCCACGCTGGAGTGGAATTTAGTCTTAGAGAACGGAAGGTTGCATTCTTGAGCGACTTTGTCGACGATCAGGAAGCCAATGTTATGCCTGTTTAGTTTGTAGTGCTCACCAGGGTTCCCCAGGCCCATTACCAATTTCACACAGAACCCCTTATTTTCTCATCTAACCTTCTTTACCCTCGTCAACAGAGCTCTCCTTTTCCTCTTCTCCAATTTCCTCCTCTTCTAGTGCTACTTCCTCCTCTTCCTTAACAACGGTCGGTGTCAGAACAGTTACAAGCGTAAGGTCTGAACTATCCAGGATCTCAACCCCTTCTTCCAGTTCTATGTCTTCCACATGAATCACATGACCAATCTCCAAATCGCTGACATCAACCTCAATATGACTTGGAATTAGGGAAGGTAATGCCCTAATCTCAATCTCCCTCTTCACCTGTCGCAAAATACCTCCTGATTCAACTCCTTTAGCTTTTCCAATAAAGCGAATTGAGACAGGCATTACAATCTTTTCATCCATGGCTATTGCGTAGAAATCTGCATGTATGTGATCTCCCTTGACAGGATGGGTCTGTAATTCCTTTAACATAGCATTCCTAGTCTGTGTCTCTTCACCGGCCTCGACATTGAGTTCTATCAAAACGCTCTCCCTTGTTTCAGTACTGATTACCTTTCTCAAATCAAGGGCATGGACACTGAGCGCAATTGGTTCCATATTTTGGCCATAGAGAATAGCCGGTATCAACCCGGACGCTCTCAGCCTCTTGGCATCTCCTTTACCGAATTCGGCACGGACCTCTGCTGTCAAATTAACTTTTTCCACTATTTCCTCCCGGAATTACTCCTACTGAGTATCAACGATCTTTAGACGAACAACCTGCTCACGGAACTTTCTTCATAGATGCTTCTCACTGCCTCCCCTAAAAGGCTTGCCACAGAAAGTACTTGTATCTTGACGCAAGACTTGCCATCTTCCCTCAAAGGGATGGTATCGGTCACAACAAATTCATCTATATCGGAATTTTCGATCCTGTCTATTGCCTTGCCGGATAAAACAGGATGGGTACAGCAAGCATAGATCTTGACCGCCCCTTTCTCAGACAAGGCACTGGCCGCTTCGGTAAGAGTGCCGGCAGTATCGACCATATCATCCAAGATAAGGGCCTTCTTTCCCGCAACTTCACCGATAATATTCATAACCTTGGCTACATTTACGTCAACCCTTCGTTTATCAATGATAGCTAACATAAAATTTAACCTTTTGGCAAAGGCCCGGGCCCTTTCAACTCCCCCGGCGTCCGGGGAAACCACAATCATGTCATTTTTAAATCTCTCTCTTATATATTCCAATATAACCGGCGTGGCATATAGATGGTCAACAGGGATATTAAAAAAACCCTGGATCTGACCCGCATGAAGATCCATGGTAAGCACCCTGTCCGCGCCGGCCGCTGAAATGAGATCGGCCACCAATTTTGCTGTTATGGGCGCTCTCGGCGATACCTTCCTATCCTGCCTCGCATATCCGTAATATGGCATGACAGCGGTAATCCTTCGCGCAGAAGCCCTCTTAAGTGCATCTATCATGATGAGGAGTTCCATGAGATTGGTATTAACCGGTGTACATGTGGATTGCATCACAAAAACATCCATCCCCCGAATATTTTCATCTATCTCTACTGCTATCTCCCCATCGCTGAACTTCCTGACCCTGGCCTTGCCCAATGAAATCTCCAGGTATTGGCAGACTTTCGTAGCCAGAGCAGGGTTCGAGTTCCCGGTGAACAACTTTAACTTATCCAGCATGAAAAACCTTCTCTCTGTTTCTTCAATAGCCAATTTCCGACTGTGCAGTTATAACTTGGAAAGCCAATTACCCTAGAGGTGGAAAAGACGGGGCATGATACCATTCACAGACGCCATCTTCACACCTGGCATTCCCTCCTGGGGCGGGAGGATTCGAACCTCCGAATGCAGGAACCAAAATCCTGTGACTTACCGCTTGTCTACGCCCCAAAAAAAAGCCAAGACAACCCTCCCCAATGTCAGTAACTATAGGTTTTCAGATATTAAATTTCACAAGGCCAGAGGAAGGAATCCGCGTAAGTCGTACATTGTAGTACGTCGTCGTGGATTCCGACCGATAACGCAGTGAAATTTAATATATGGAAATCTATATCCGCCATTCATACCGCCGGCCCGGATATATCCTTAAATTCCAAAGCAATAGCGCTTCCCCAACTTAAAATCGAATGGGTGTAGCCCTTTCGGTCTCCCTTCTGTATTCCTCCAGAACCTTTGATTCAATAATCTCTCTAGTCTCATTATTTAAAGGATGAGCGGTATCCTTAAATGTTCCGTCCTTTCTCTTCTTGCTCGGCATGGCGACAAATAAACCATTATTTCCGTTAATCACCTTCAGATCGCGGACCACAAAGCAATCATCAAATGTTATCGTTACATAGGCCTTCAATTTTTCTTCATCAACAGGGAATACCCTAACTTCCGTTACTTCCATTTACCCCTCCTTGATCTTCGTTATCGAGGCTAGAAGATAAAAATAGAGTGTATTCAGGACTAGCAAGTTTTAATTGATGAAAGGCCCTTTCAGCAACTTCTTTATCCGGGAAGATGCCAAACACAGTGGGGCCACTCCCTGACATCAATGCTCCCAAGGCCCCCCTGTCAATAAGTCCATTCTTTATTTTTTGTATTTCCGGGTATCTCTCTATGGTCACAATTTCCAAATCATTGTAAAGAAAATTAGCTACGTCGGAAATACCTGCCATTGGCGGGAGTATACTAATATTATTTATTTTCTTTGTCAACCCTGTATTTAAGTTTTTGTAAGCCCACGCAGTCGAAACCTTAATTCCTGGGTTAACCAACACCATCCATATGGGAGAAGGAAGCTCAATCGCTTCTAACCTGTCACCTATCCCTCCGGCCAAAGCGGATCCCCCATATACAAAAAAAGGAACATCGGCCCCAAGCCGTGTCCCCATTCTCATCAGTCCTCTCCTTGTCAAGCCCAGTTCTAATAGTCTGTTCAGTGCCATCAGCGTAGCTGCGGCATTGCTGCTCCCCCCGCCCAATCCGGACGCGACCGGGATCTTTTTCCTTATGAAAATCCGTACCCCGATATCAATCCTGAACTTCTCCAGAATGCTTCTGGCTGCATGGTATGCCATGTTACCAGTGCCTTGGGGTATATCTTCACCCTGGGACGATACATCAATCTCCTCCCCTCCCACGGAGACCTCTAATTCATCACAAAGATCTATCCGCTGCATTATGGTTCTTAATTCATGGTATCCATCATCCCTCTCATATAAGACATCAAGCCTAAGGTTTACTTTTGCAGGAGATAATACCCTCAAGGAATCCAAATTGTTCAACCCTTTTTTACCTTTTCAACGTATCTCATCCTTAGATCATAAAGTATGTGGTCGATCAAAAGATCCTCTTCCTTTGTCAAATTTCCTTTGGTTTTTTCCTTTAACATGGAAATAATATCTATAGTATGTTTCGCCATAGGCATGTTCTCCTCGCTCTTGTTGGTTGCGGGGTCCGGTATCTCCCCGAGATGAAACAGCGCAGATGAGTTGAGAGAAAAGACAAAAGTCGAGAGGTTCATCTCCGGCAACGGAATTTGTTCTTCCTTTTTTAAATCTTCTTTCTCCGTATCCTCTTTTTCCCCGCTCACAGTGGCCTCTTCTTTCTCCTTACCCTCATCCTCCGTCTTTTCCTCCGCAAAACGTCTTCTATCAGTAACCTTGAACCCTGCATCCTCGGTTTCTTTCGTCATAGTCGCCCCCTCTGCTAATTCCATCTGACTGTTAATCCCTCTCCCCCAACATCCACCAGGAACTGCGATCCTTCTTTCCAGTGAAGTGTGATGGGCATCTTAACCTTTTCATCTATCGTCCTCTTCAGGAAACGTGCGCCGTATTTCAGACTAAAACCTGTTTCCACCAAGTAGTCCAATGCCTCATCGGTTATCTCTATGCCCTTATCTACAGCATCAAGAGTCTCCCTCATCTTTTCTATATACATAGTTGTTACCCTCTTCACATCTTTCTTCGAAAGTGCAGAGAATACTATGATATCGTCGATACGGTTGATGAATTCAGGAGGAAAGGTGTTCTCCACCTCTTTTAATATTGCTTTCTTAATGGAGTCCTGCTTGTGTCTATCTTCGAGAAAGCCCATTGGTTCGGCGAACCGCTTAAACTCGTCTGAACCGAGGTTTGAAGTCATAATAATCACCGCATCACTGAAATACACCCTCTTGCCCCTTCCGTCTGTCAACCACCCCTCGTCAAAGACCTGAAGGAAGAGGTTCAAGACATAGTGATTCGCCTTCTCCATCTCATCCAAAAGAACAACGGTATAAGGGTTATCCCGAACCTGATTAGAGAGTATCCCCCCTCTCTCCGAGCCCACGATCCCTCGGGGCATCCCTATCAATTTGTCAACAGCTATTGTTGAGTCCATATATTCCGACATGTCGAGACGAACCATCTTCTTCTCATCGCCGAAGAGAAACTCGGTCAATGCCTTTGCCAACTCTGTCTTACCGACACCTGTGGGGCCCAGAAAAAGTAAAACCCCATCCGGTTTGTCGAAGTTCTCCTTTAAGGGCCCCTTGTTCAGTCTTAGATGCCTGGCTACGGACGAAACAGCCTCATCTTGGCCCACAACCCTTTTCGATAAAACGGTTTCTAAGTCTTTGAATCTTTCCACAGTATCCCTTGATACCATGTCCCTGGGGATTCTCGCCTCTTGAGAAACCACATCAATAACATCCTCCGGCAGGACCTCCTCCCTGACCCCTCCAATCTCCACCTTAACTGACGCAGTGTCAATCCATGAAATTGGTTTGTCCGGCATTCGAACTGCCTGCATATGCCTCTGGGACATTAGGAGACAGGTCTCAACAGCCTCATCAGTAATCCTTACTGAATAATTCCTTTCCATCCTTGAACGAACTCCGTACAGAATTTGCCTTGTTTCTTCAACAGAGGGTTCAGCAACATGAACAACCCGAAAACGGCGAGCCAATGCCTCGTCCTCCTGAATGTAAGTCTTGTACTCCGCCTCAGTTGTCGCCCCTATTACCTGTATCTCACCCCTGGCTAAGGTTGACTTGAATATGTTGGCAGCATCACTCGGCACTCCCATGGCTGAACCAGCCCCGATTAAACTGTGGGCTTCATCGATAAATAGTATAAGGTTCTTACGGTCTTTCAGCTCTCTGATAACCTTCTCCATCCTATCTTCAAACATACCCCTAAAGACCGTCCCTGCCACCAATGAATTCATCTGCAGATTCACTATTTGATGTTTTCTTAGACGTGATGGTATCGATTGGGGCTCGAATTCCAACTTCATTGCCAGCCCTTCCACGATAGCGGTCTTACCCACACCCGGCTCGCCAATAATCATTGCCGAGTTCGCCCTTTCTCGATGACAGAGGATCTCTATTATTTGGCAAAACTCATTATCTCTTCCAATAATAAACGGGAGTTTCCCAGACCGGGCCAGTTTGTTCAAGTTTACCCCAAAATACTTGAGATGGGGGGGGAGCTCAAATTTCTTTTTTAGGTCTGCATCCCTACTCCCACGGTCCTGTGCTTTAATAGTGATTAACCGCAAGACGACATCAGGTTCCACCCCGAACCCCTTGAATATCTTAACAGGAATCCCTTTACTTTCTTGGAAAATAGCTGCAAATATGTCTATGGGCTCTATCGCATCCCTTCCGAAGCGTTGGGCCTCTTCCCAGGCAAGCTTTAAAATGTTTTTCGTTGCAGGGGGCATCTCTAACCCCATGCCTAGATGTTGTTTAGAAATATTCAGGTGCTCATTTAGAAAGCGAATTACATTTTGCCGATCGAGGTTTAACTCAGACATAATCTCAGAAAAAATTGCCTCTTCCACTTTGGTAAAGGCCAAGAATATATGTTCAATGCCCAAGTAGTAATGTTTTCTCCTTCTGGACTCCTCCACAGCCAGAGTCAATACCTGAAACGCCCTATCTGACAGATGTTCTCTATACTCGGTAAAATCCAACATTTGGAGATGCCTTCCTTTTTTAAATAAAATAAATTTCGACCTGTGCAGTTACTTAACCCCAATGTCTTGAAGTGTCTCTGATGAATAAGTGAACAACATTGCGTTAAGCGCCGGCTGCTTGTTTTTTTTGCTTGCTATACGTAAGGACTTGACCGACATACAAATATACGAACGAGACTTGTCATCCTATTCCACATACAGCCGGATGGCAGACTTTAGTTCATAACAAGCAAACGAAATAAGTAGCCGGCAAGCGGTAACCCTGCCCAATTGCACAGGTAGAAAAATTTTACCATGTGATCATATTATTTGCAATTTTTTATTTCCCAACTTCTTTCCAGGTAAAATATACTCTGTGGAGGGCTGTGAGGTGGGTTAATATTGCAAGGATCCAAAGGACAACACCCATAAAGTTAAAGATAGACCCTATCGCCAGTAAGATGATACGTTCCGCTCTTTCCATCAAACCAACAGTGCAGCAAGGAATGAACCTTTCCGCCTTCGCTCTTGTATATGGGACCATGAAAGTGCCCAAGGTTGCAATGCAGGTTAGTAGCACCAGACTCACCTCCCCTATCCTCGCATAGAAGACAATCAAGCCAAGTAAAAGGACCAGGTCTGAATACCTATCAATAACTGAGTCTAACAACTCCCCAAATTTACTAACCTTTCCGGAAGCTCTCGCAACAGCCCCATCCAGCATATCGAAAAGGCCTCCAACAAGGATTAAACCGCCTGCCGCCTGCCATCTTCCGTAGATAAAGGCAATCGCTGCCATAATATTTATCATCAATCCCAAGACGCTAAGCAGATTGGGACTTATATACCTGTTTGGTATAACACCGACCATCTTTGAGATGTAAGGGTCCAGCCTGCGGCCTATCTTGGCACTCAACATCCCTTGAATCCTTCAGTTCCAAGTCGGATTTTCAGAGACAATAGGTTCCAAACACGCCCTTAGAGAGCAGGGGGAGGGGGATATGACGCTAGGTTTTCAAATGTGGTGTACTTATCTAGGAATGCGAGTTTAACTGCTCCGACAGGTCCGTTTCTCTGCTTACCGATAATGATTTCTGCGGTTCCTTTATTGGGGTTATCATCCGATTTGTTGTATATCTCATCACGATAAATAAAGGTAATTACGTCAGCATCCTGTTCTATAGCCCCTGATTCCCGTAAATCAGCAAGTTGCGGCCTCCTATCGTGCCGATCCTCCACCTTTCGGTTGAGTTGGGAAAGAGCCACAACTGGAATACCCAACTCTTTAGCGAGGGCTTTTAGGGATCGGGAGATCTCAGATATCTCCTGTTCCCTCCGTTCAGCACCGCTGCTTCCGCGCATCAATTGAAGGTAATCAACAATAATTAATCCTAGTCCATGTTCACTCTTCAACCTTCTGGATTTAGCGCGCATTTCCAAAACAGACAGGGCCGGAGTGTCATCAATAAATATAGGGGCTTCGGAGAGACTCCCGGCTGCTCTTGTGAGTTTCGGCCAGTCATTCTCGCCAAGAAATCCGCTTCGCAATTTCTGGACATCAACTTTTGCCTCTGAACACAACATTCGCAGAGAGAGTTGTTCTTTTGACATCTCCAGGGAAAATATGCCAACCGGAATGCGTGCTTCAATAGCCGCATACTGCGAAATATTTAAGGCAAAGCTGGTCTTTCCCATGCTGGGACGGCCGGCAATAATGATAAGATCAGAAGCCTGAAAACCTGCAGTGAGCCTGTCTATCCCTTCAAACCCGGTAGGTACGCCTGTTACAAGCTCCTTTTTCTCATAGAGCCTTTCAATAGCCTTGAAACTGTCCTTCACCATCTCCCTTATCGGATAGAATGAAGGTTTTATCTTGTTTTCTGATATTGCAAAGATTGCCCTTTCTGCTTGATCCAATACCTCATCAACATTGCCGGTATCTTCGTAGCTCATGGACGTAATCTCAGAAGCGACATTGATGAGCGCCCTAAGGATTGACTTCTCTTTTGTGATCTTCGCATAGTAAGAAATGTTAGCTGCGGTAGGAACGCTATCAACCAGGGATGTTAAATACGGCCCCCCACCTATCGCATCTAACTGGTTCCTCATATTCAGGGTATCTGTGAGAGTGACGAGGTCTATTGGTTCACTCTTTTCATAGAGTTCTAGCATGGAAAGAAAGATCCTGCGATGAGAAGCATGATAAAAATCCTCTCCATTCAATACCTCTAATACGTGATTTAAGGCATCATTCTCCAGTAATATGCCCCCCAGTATGGATTGCTCTGCTTCAATATTCTGAGGAGGTAGTTTGAGTTGAGACGGTTTATCATTCTTCATTTTATTTATATGCACGCCTGCACCGACTTCAATGGCTATACCTGCGATTCCTGTTCGGCTTTGACAACCCATACCTTTACACTGGCAGTAACCTCAGGATGGAGTTTTACTGGGACTGTATATATGCCCAGTTTCTTGATCGGTGTCTCCAGGATAATCTTCTTCCTGTCAACTGCAACCTTTTCTCTCTTTAAGGCCTCTTCAATATCCATGTTTGTAACCGAGCCAAAAAGCTTATCCTCTTCTCCGACCTGCCTGGAAACAGTACAGGAAAGGCCTTCTATTCTTTCAGCCAGTTTTTCAGCATCTTTCTTGACTTTTTCCTCTTTACTATCAAACAAGCCTTTCTGGCGCTCCAGCTGCTTTATATTCTTGGCAGTCGCCTCCACGGCCTTCTTTCGGGGGATCAGATAGTTCCTTCCGTATCCATCAGCAACCTTAACCATATCCCCGGCATTGCCCAGGTATGGTACTTCTTCCAGTAAAACAACCTTCATCTTCGCCTCCAATTATTGATATGGTAGCAACTGATCATTCAAATCGCCTGACGCCTTTACACTGAGCGAGTGCCCATCCTTACATTTTCTCTTTCACCCACGGACTCAGGTTGACATCCATACGAAAATACACCAACTTCTTCCCCTCACCCCTTCTGAACCCCAAAGAGAGAAAGGGTGCTCGTGAATGAAGTCTGAATAAAAACAGACTGAAATGGTCAGGCGTACAGGTCTCAAGAAAGACGACTATGTTTCCGTCCTAAGCGCTATTATAGGCAAGTCTTATATTCCTAAGACCGGAATGAAATAGGCGGCTCTCTAACGGGTTGTAGTTGTAGTAAAAGGCAAAAGAGCGATATTTCTCGCCCGCTTGATTGCTCTTGTGACTTTTCTCTGGTGTCTGGCACAGTTCCCTGAAATCCTTCTGGGAATTATCTTGCCCCTCTCTGAAGTAAACAGACGTAGGGTCTGGTAGTCTTTATAGTCAATTTTCATGGTACTATCAGCGCAAAACCTGCAAACCTTTCGTCTTGCAAATGTCCGCCGTTTCACATTTCGTTTATATACCATCGATTCCTCCATGTCAGAGTGGAAGATAGTCGTTTATTCTTCCTGATCTTTAATACCTTCGTTCTCAATATCCTTTTCTTCAGTCACTCGTTCCTCTTCAGCCATCTCATCTTCAGCAGGCTTATCTTCAGCAGGCTTATCAACCTTGATTGTCAAATACTTGATAACCCTATCATCCAGCTTAATTACCCTTTCCAGTTCGGCCGTGACTTTATCATCGCCATGGAAGACCAATAAAACATAAATCCCTTTCATTCTCTTCTTGACCTTGTAAGCGAGTTTTCTTTTGCCCCACTTATCTACCTTGACGACTCTGCCCCCAAGGCCATCAATTATTCCGCCAAACTTTTCGCTCATCTGATCCACATCCTCATCAAGAACATCCGGATCTACTATGAAAATCATCTCATAAGCTCTCACAACACCCTCCCTCTGGTCTTAACGGCCCTGAAATTCAGGGCAAGGAGTCTCCCCTTCCTTCCGTGAAGACTAAAAATTGTTAACATGTATAGTTATACAAACCTAGTATCTCTGATGATTCAGTTAACTGGTTTCCATCCAGAAATGGCACTTTTCCGCAATCTCTGCGTCAGTCTGCGGGATTGTTTGTGCGGCGTACCCTTGTACGCCTCCGCGCAACCCCTTGTCTTCCTTGACCTTGACAAAATTGCTCATTTCTGAATTGGAAACTTGCTAGTGCC
>JAUXHQ010000228.1 GCA_030621455.1 Deltaproteobacteria bacterium | reverse complement strand
TCTCTTCCGACGCAGCGTGGCGCTACCATGTAAGGAAAGACCACCATGTCTCGAAGGGGTAACAAAGGGTGAATCTTCTCACCACTCGTTGTACTGACAGGATCCTTGGAAAGCTTGAATAGCATTATCTTACATCCTCATTAATCAAAATCGCCCTCAATAATGGGGAAAGGTAAAATCCTTAACCTCACGCAGACTTGGCCTGGTTCTTGTATATAAGTATAGGCTTTTCCTTCTTTTCAATGACTTCTTTTACTATCATACATTCTTGGATATCCGGCTGAGATGGCAATTCATACATAACGTCCAGCATAATGTCTTCCATAATCGACCGTAACCCTCTAGCCCCCGATTTGCGCTTTTTAGCCTCTCTTGCTATGGCCGTCAGGGCACTCTCCGTAAAACTGAGATCAACTCTCTCCATTTCAAAGAGCTTTTTATACTGTCTCACCAAGGCATTTCGAGGTTCCTTTAATATCCTTATGAGAGATTCTTCTTCAAGGTCACCCAGGGTTGCGATCACCGGCAACCTTCCAATAAGCTCAGGAATCAAACCATATTTTAACAGATCTTCAGGTTGAACGTCCGAAAGAATATCGCCAATCCGTCTCTCTTCCTTGCTGGTGATCTCAGCCCCGAAACCGATTGAGCTTCCCCTTTGTCGTTTCTCAATGATCCCATCAAGGCCATTAAAGGCTCCCCCACAAATAAACAAAATATTGGTGGTGTCTACCTGGAGGAACTCCTGTTGAGGATGCTTACGACCCCCTTTGGGAGGTACGCTGGCTATAGAACCTTCTATGATCTTTAAAAGCGCCTGTTGTACTCCTTCTCCCGACACATCCCTGGTAATGGAGGCACTATCGGATTTCCGAGAGATTTTGTCAATTTCGTCGATGTAGACGATCCCCTTCGACGCCCTTTCAACATCATAGTCGGCGGCCTGCAATAAGCTGAGGATAATATTTTCTACATCCTCTCCAACATACCCGGCCTCTGTAAGACTGGTAGCATCCGCCATAGAAAAAGGGACCTGAAGAATTTTAGCTAAGGTCTGTGCCAAGAGAGTCTTCCCGCAACCGGTCGGTCCGATAAGCATAACGTTGCTCTTTTGAAGTTCAACCCCATGTAAATCCACTGTGGAGTCTATTCTCTTGTAATGATTGTACACGGCAACAGACAGAATCCTCTTGGCCATCTCTTGTCCTATGACATATTCATCCAAAAACTTCTTTAACTCAAAAGGTTTAGGGACCATAGGATCTCCGTAGAAGCCCTCTTCTTTTTCAAACTCCTCAGCAATAATATCATTACAAAGATCTATGCATTCGTCACAGATATACACTGTTGGCCCAGCTATCAGCTTTTTTACTTCCTTTCTACCCTTGCCACAGAAGGAGCATCTTAGCTCTCCTCCATTGTCATCGTCCTTCCTGTTCACTTCTCTCCTCCACCCATTTCCAAGCGTTCAAAGCTGGAAATTAAAACCAAATAGCCTATATGGGCGACTTCTTCACGATAACCTCATCAATGACGCCATATTCCTTTGCTTCCTCACTGCTCATAAAGAAGTCCCGGTCTGTATCACGTTGAATCTTTTCCAATGGCTGTTTTGTATGATAAGCTAACACCTCGTTTAGTTTTTCCCTGATCTTGAGAATCTCCCTCGCATGAATCTCCACGTCTGCCGCCTGGCCCTGGAAAGCGCCTAGAGGCTGATGCAGCAATATTCTGGAATGGGGAAGCGCGTATCTCTTTCCGGATTCTCCTGCCGCCAAAAGCAACGCCCCCATGCTTGAGGCTTGCCCCATGCAAAGCGTCGACACTTGAGGTTTTATATACTGCATCGTGTCATAGATCGCAAGGCCGGAGGAAACGATACCACCCGGTGAATTGAGGTACACGTAAATATCCTTGTCAGGATCTTCAGACTCCAAAAACAACATCTGGGCAATGACTAGATTAGCAATCGTGTCATCCACCGGGGTGCCTAAAAATATAATCCTGTCCTTTAACAGACGGGAATATATATCGTAGGCCCTCTCTCCGCGACTTGTCTGTTCAACAACTATCGGGATTAGCGTCATTTTCCCCTTTTTCCTCCTCTTTTATTTTAGCGCTCTCTATTAAAAAATCGAGGGTTTTATCGTTTATAAGTCCGTTCTCCAGCCTGTCCCTCTGGTTCTTTTCCATGTAAAATCTCCTGACATTTTCAACCTTCTGGCCGATGTTTTTTGCAATCTCGTCGATTCTCTTTTCAACATCGCCCTCATCCACTTCTATGGACTCTTTTCTTGCAATGACATCCAAAAGCAAACTGCCTCGAACCTCTTTTTCTGCCTGGCTTGCATACTCTTCTTTTAGTCTATCGAAAGAAAGACCGGCCTCTTCCATATTCAATCCTTGGAAGGTCAATCGCGCCTGCATCTCATTTACCATGTAGTTTAAGTGTTGTTCAACCAGTGATGGTGGAACTTCAAATGAATTTATCTCAACCAACTTGTCCAGAACCTTCCCTCTGAGGTCAGACTCTATCCTGAATCGCTCTTGTCTTTCTAAATTCTCTCTTATCTTTTCCTTCAGTTCATCCAGGGTGTCAAATTCTCCCAAGTCCTTGGCAAAGTCATCATTCAGCTCGGGGATGATCTTCTCCTTGATCTCTTTGACCTTCACCTTAAACAGAACCTCTTTACCCGACAAATCGGTTCGCTGGTAGCTTTCCGGCATATTTACGCTAATATCCTTTTCATCTCCTTTTTGGAGACCCAATAACTGTTCTTCAAACTCCGGGAAAAAAGATCCTGCGCCCAACTCGAATAAATGATCGGTGACATTCTCTTCCTCAATCGGTTTGCCATCCAAAAAGCCGGCATAGTCAATAACAGCAAAATCCCCGTTCTTAAGGAGACACTCGGCATCCAACGCATGTAGCTGCGCGCTTGACTGTTGCAACTCTGAAAGTCTATTATTCACATCTTCTTCCGATACATGCAGCATCTCTTTCCCGAGTTCCATCCCTGTATATCCCTTAACCTCTATATCGGGTTTCACTTCAAACTTGGCGAAATAAGTAAACTCCTCCCCTTCTTTCAGACCTCCATTATCTATGACAGGTCGTGAAACAGGGTCCATATTGTTCTCTTCCAAACCTTTGAAGCAGGAATCGTTGACAAGTTTTGATACAACATCCCCTTCCACCTGAGTTTCATAATGTCTCTTTAGAATGCTAATCGGTACCTTACCCTGACGAAAGCCCTTGATTTTAACTTTCTTTCTAAGGTCCTTATAGGCAAATTCCAGTTCGTTCATAACCAATTCTTTTGGAATCGTAACCGTCATCTTTTTCTCTACAGGACCAATTTCTTCTATTTGTACTCTCATTTAATCCCCGGTGAAATAAAATTTAGGATTGGTGCGAGAGGGGGGACTCGAACCCCCACCCCATATAAGAGGCTGGATCCTAAGTCCAGTGCGTCTGCCAATTCCGCCACTCTCGCGTCTCGATAGTTTTATGGATGGGCACCGACTAATCACCAATCACTTTTTGATCATGGTGGGCCGTGTAGGGATCGAACCTACGACCTACTGATTAAGAGTCAGTTGCTCTACCAGTTGAGCTAACGGCCCATGGCACGCCCGGTCCGACTCGAACGGACGACCTGCGGATTCGAAGTCCGACGCTCTATCCAACTGAGCTACGGGCGCATGGGGTGAGTGAAGGGATTCGAACCCTCGGCCACTGGAGCCACAATCCAGTGCTCTAACCAACTGAGCTACACTCACCG
>JAUXHQ010000077.1 GCA_030621455.1 Deltaproteobacteria bacterium | reverse complement strand
CGACATCGATGTACGCTTCACTAGTAAACGCCTTTGCCATTGCCATCTCCTTTTCACACGGAATCCCTTCGCTCAACAGCCACGCCGCATAGTAAGTAATGTAACGAGAACAGTCGAGAGCGATGAGCATGTTGGCGCAATGGTGTTGAATAGCCTGGAAACTCCCTATGGGACGCTTGAATTGCACACGCTGTTTCGCGTAGTCCACGGTCATGTCCAAGACCATCTGAGCCCCCCCGACCATCTCTGCGCACTTGGCAAGCGCCGCTCGCTGCAATATCTTCTGTACTTGCGCCGTCTCTTGTTCTTCGTTGCCAAGGCGGTTTTCTGCCGGCGTCTTTACTTCATCGAGTTTAACTTCAAAGAGTTTGTCATCGGATATGGTCTTGAGCAGGGTCGTGGATATGCCCGGACTTTTTGTTTCCACAAAGAAAAGATTGAGACCCGGTTCTCCCCCGTTCTTGCCTTGCCCCCTGGTAACACAAACCATCCAGTCGGCGATATGGACATCAGGCACAAAGAGCTTCACCCCATCTATGAAAAAGTCATCCCCATTCTTGTTGGAAGTCGTTTCGATTTTCGCCAGATTATACTTGGATTGAGGCTCAAGTAAGGCCAGGGTTCCGATGGATTCACCTGAGGCGATGGGAGGGAGGAGCCTGTCCTTTTGCTCATCTGTACCTATCTCGAGGATAATCTGAGCGCCAAGAACCACGGTGGAGAAGTACCAGCTGGGCGAACATGCCCTTCCCATTTCCTCCAGAAGTACGGCAAGGTGGAGGAAATCCCCCTCGCTCCCCCCGTAGTCGAATGGAAGGATCAGGCCCATCCAGCCCAAATCGGCCATCTTACGCCAGAGGTCAGGAGAAAACCCCTCATCATCTTCCGCCAATTCCCGCACCAGACTCGTGGGACATTCTTTCTTAAGAAAATTCTGGGCGTTCCTTTTCATTATTTCTTGTTCTTCATTCAAGGATAGCTCCATTTGCAACCTCCTTTTCAAATGGTTCATATTCGCTCTGAAGCGATAATTGCAGCTCCAAGAGCACCGACTATCTGCGGTTCATCAGCAATTAGGAGTTTAGCCCCTATCCTCTCCCCGATCGCATGGGCAACCCCGGCGTTCTTTGCGACACCTCCTGACATGATTACCTCTTCCTTCAAACCTACCTGTCCCACCATACCTACGATACGCCGGGCAATAGAATCGGCTATGCCGGCTGCAATATCTGCTTTTTTGTGACCCTGAGCAAAGAGGGAAATAACCTCCGATTCAGCAAATACGGTACACATGCTGCTCACCTCAACCTTCTTGTCGGACGCAAAAAACAGGTCCCCCATCTCTCCTATATCAACAGAGAGCGCCAATGCCATAACCTCTAAGAATCGGCCTGTCCCGGCAGCGCATTTGTCGTTCATGACAAAGTTGGTCACGCGGGCATTGTCACCGATACCTATTACCTTGCTATCCTGCCCACCGATATCAATGACCGTGTGAACCCCGGGGAAAAGCCTTGTGGCTCCCCGAGCGTGGCAAGTTATCTCAGTCACCTGGCCATCAGCCGAGGACACGGCCCCTCTCCCGTAACCTGTACCCAGTATGTACCCTATATCTTCTTTCCTGAGACCGGCTGTCTTGAGAACATTATCTATAGACTCCTCAGCCGCGCCCTTGTAATAATGCCCGCTCCGCATAATGTCGTATGCCAGGACATTATTCCCCCCATCCAATATTACCGTCTTCGTGCACAAGGAACCTACATCCACACCTATCGCTATAGCCATCTTCTTACCTTCTTCTCGAATCTATCATTTCGTACAATGCCTCAAGCCTTGTCTCTATCTGGGCATCCGAAATCATGGCCGGGTCAATCATATCTCCTTCCACGATTACCCCCGGGATCCCGTACTTCTTGTCTAACACATCTATTACCTCCGGCTGAGAAAGGTTCATAATCCTGCATGTCTTGGAGGAAAACATGACCAGCCCGTCAATTGAGTAATCCTCTATCAGCTCACTTATCAAGTCCACTGTCCCGTGGGGAGAGAAATTATAGGTCAGACGGCCTTCACCGTAGTATAGGTCCGCCCACGTCTCAACCGGGTGTTCCGGATCAATAAGTTCCGGATGCGGGAAGAACTCCCATGGATATCTTCCGCAAAGGCAAACAGCACCGTTGGGGGTAAACTTGCGCATAAATTTGCCCAGGAATGCCCAGGGAAGCCATCCGTCCCAGTATAACCTGTATTTCTCTCCATCCGGGGCTATGGCAGGAATGCCTTTCTCTTTCCTTTCCTGAAGTTCTTTCAAGAGTCTCTTATAATATGCGACACCGGCCGGGTTCCCCATCAGGTAAAAGACAGGTGCAATACTTACACCATAATCCCAGAGTGTCCAGCATGCCGGTTTCGTTTTGAAAAACTCCCAACATTGATTCCTAAGGGTTGCCACCTCCTTGAGTACGGTCAAGATCTCACTCATGCGGTCATAGTCGAAGGGTTTTCCGCATACATCTTCAACGGTCGGTATGACTACTTCTTTGAACTGCCTGTAAACGAATTCTCTGAGCCTCGGCTGGTCTTTCAGATCGTAGACACTTGGAAGGTCAATGGGCAAAATCCGGATCCCAAACCTCCGATTGAGTCCCTCAGCATAATGGGACATCTCAGGGCAAAGACGGCCCGCCACCATTAGATCCGGCATGGGCAATATTGCCTGTGGATTTATGTCGATCCCCCTGGCAACCGCTTCGCCCATTCCCATGTGGAGTCTGTGATAGGAGCATGTTTCAGGAAGATCCCCTGTCATCTCCGCCACTTTTAGCACCTCTTCTCCTGCCCCTATTCCACCACAGTAAGCAGAATAACCGGCCATAAAATGACATTTCATGCCCATGGCGTAAGCGAATATGAATGTGGGACCGGATGCCCATGCTACCTTTTCTCCTCTTTCCTTGGCTGTCCTCAGGTCTGCCCAGTGTTTGTCCACCAGCGGCCTGATCTCATTGGTCGTCTGTAGCCTGTTCACTTTATATTTTACGTCCATTACACCCCCCCTATTATCTCTACGAATGATTGTAACCTGGTCTTTATGGCCTCCAGAGTAATGATCTCATGTTCCATCTCTATCATTATCGCATTTATCCCCTCTTGTTCCATCTTACTCTTGAAGTCGGGGTAATAACAGGCGTGCGGAGGACAATACTTCACGATGATACTGATTATACCCCTGGCATCGTTATCCCGCATCTTCTTTATTGCCTCATCGCCCCAATGGACCTGCCAAACGCCTTTGGTTGGGCAGACTGGGGTTCTGGTAAGATAACGATCAGCAAGGGCACCCAGGGGGCTGCCATCAAGATTGACTTGGTTTGCGAAGTACCTTGAACCGATATATAGATCATCGTCCGGGATAATCATGCCCAGATCTTCAATCAAGTCAAGGATGTCAAATTGCAGGGTCTGACAGAGGCAGCCAACAGGGATGACCCGAATCTTGTCTTTTTCCGGCTCAACGGTCTTCGCCTCCATACCTTTGATAAGCTCTGTCAGCAGTTTATTATGGTCTTCCTTGAGCATAAACATACTCGACCATACTATCTGCATCACCTCTCTTGCCTTCAATATTTCCGGTTTTTCTCTCCGTATTTCATAAACCCTTTCGAGAAGGCTCCGGTTCTTGTTATATATCTCTATACTCTTATTGAGGTTATCATCACTTATCTTCTTACCGGTAAACTCTTCTAAGGATGTCTTAAAGCCCTCCAGTTCCGTTATTGTAAAATCCCGCATCACATCCCCCGGATAGAGGGCCGGAAGATACAAAACCTTCTGGTAGGATGGTTTGACGTGTCTCTCCATAATAAAGGGAAACTCCCCGGCCTGTAAGCATTGTCTGACATGGAAGACCATCCCGTCCATGAAACCGAGCTTTCCTCTCACCGCATCATCTACAAAGCTCCTTGTGATACCACAATCATAGGGCGGAACATGGGCATGTCCCCAGGTAACCGGTTCGTTGCCTCTCCATATGACTACCGGAATTAGATCCGCTGCGTGGATTATCTCGTCCGGTATATGCATGGGGAAGCACCCAATTACCTTCTTTTCCTTGCGCTCCTTAAGCCCTGCTACATAACCGTACGGATCTGCTGTGACCTCCGCAATCTCAGTCAATACCTTTTCCATACTACACCCCTTTCCTATCCCTCTAGGTTAGCGTCCTATCAGCCACCTTGAGAAAAAGATCAAATCTCTTTTCATTATAGATGTTATAAAATATGGTTCTTCTCCAAATTAGTTGGAGAAGAACCTAAAATATAACCTTTCCCCATCTGATGTTCAGCAATTACGATCATGTTTCTGCCTGCCCCTGCCGAACCACGGTTTGCCACGCCCGGAACTGCCCGGACCGTCCATACCCCACTTGACATGCATGAGTACTTTATCTAAATTAAGAGGCAGCGTCAACAATTTTATGCAGAATTGTATGCTAAATTGTAATTCTTAGGGACGAGTAACCGACAAGGATCGAGAAACATCCTGTTAATGAAGAGCTTAGCAATAATCAGATTTGCCGATTGCTGACGAATCTTCTTGAAAATACTCGTTCCTTTTGATAAAGTAATTTCTTACGTTGTCGGTTGCATCTTCCGCATACTGTTTCTCGTGGCAAGTGCTTATCTATTAAAGAAAATAGGCTTTTTTCTCCTCTTCAGCTCAGCCTGTACAAATCACCGCGTACTGGTGACGCCTCATAGTCTTTGAATAAACGCTGTCTCCAAACTATATCTCCAATATTGGCGTATCGGTCTCATAAATCGAGACGTGCCGTCAGAAAAAAGACAGCAAGTTGACCGCACGGCTTGAAAGACTCACAAAAAGGATGCAACTTTTGACTAAACTTAATCCCACAGCAGGCCGAGCTCTTATTTTCAGTTTAGCGCTTGTCCCGGCTGAAAGGAGGGTTTAACCATGAGTACAGTAACCGAGAGATTGAGAGAAGAGGTGTGTGTCAAGACCTTTATCGATGTGTTGTCAGCCGCAGAAAAAGGGGAAGACAGGGAAGCAGCGAGGCCCGAGGTCGAACTATGTCTCGATAGGGCCCGTCTCATCACAGAGTCCTACAGGGAGACAGAAGGCGAGCCTCAGGTAATCAGACGGGCCAAGGCCCTGGCAAAAATTCTCGAGAATATGACCATATATATCGGCGATGAGGAACGGATTGTAGGTAATTTTGCAAGTGATCCCAGATCCGTGTCTTGGTATCCTGAAGTCTCTGTTAATTGGCTGGACAGGGCACTCAACGATGGATACAAAAATCTCCTCGATGACAGGGGTAAAGAAGAATTGGAGGAAATTCACCGATACTGGCGCAAAAATTCTATCCAGACCCGATTTGCGGCCGTTCTTCCCAAAGATCTGAAGAGTTATGTACTTTTCAACGGGGCTAGCTTCTGGGGTGGTCATGCAAGGGGATTGGTGATACCGAATTATGACAAGTTGTTCCGTGTCGGGTTAGCCGGGCTTATGGATGAGGCAGACAGTAGCTTGAAAAATTTGGAAAGTGCCACGCGGGTTCATGCCAGGGACTTTTTGGCACAGGGGGATTTCCTGAGAGCAATAATAATAACCCTCAAAGCGGCCATCAACTTTGCCCGAAGATACGCCAGGATGGCCGGTGATATGGCAGCCACGGAAGATGCGCCCAGGAGACGGTCGGAACTCGAGGAGATCGCACGGATATGTGATTGGGTGCCGGCAAATCCACCGAGAACCTTGCATGAGGCCTTGCAGTCCATATGGTTCATCCACTTGATCGTCAATGTCATCGAAGGGCCCCAGCGAGGCTGCGGTCTTAGAGGTGATCTGCTCCTCTACCCGTTCTACAAGAAGGATCTGGACGAGGGAAGGATAACCAGAGACGAGGCACAGGAACTCGTAGAATTCCTCATCATAAAATTTGAAGAGATCGGGTTCTTAGAGGTTCCTGAGGCGGCCCGGATTCAATCGGGCGGAAGCATATTTCAGGCTTTAAATATCGGCGGCGTTGATCGTGACGGGCGTGATGTTACGAACGAGATGTCGTATATAATCCTCGATGCAGCCAATGCCATGAAGACCCTTCAGCCCAGCCTGGCTCTTCGCTACCACGACGAAACACCCAGGGAGCTTGTTTACAAAGCAATCGATGTCATCAAAACCGGTATCGGCTACCCTGCCCTCTTCAATGACAAAGTCATCATCCCCCACATGCTCAGCCTGGGGATAGGCCTTGAAGACGCTCGGAATTACTCGATTATCGGCTGCATTCAGTGGAGTATCACCGGTAAGAACATCAGACCCTGTAGAGGTGAAATCGCTCATCTTTGCCTACCCAAGTGTCTGGAGTTGGCTCTAAATAAGGGAGTCGACAAATTCACGGGTAAACAGATAGGATATGCCACCCCTGACCCTATGGTCTTCAACTCTATTGAAGATATAATGGAAGCCTATCTGAAGCAGGTCAACTTCTTCACAGAAAAACAGGTGAGGATTGACGACATCTGCCAGGCAGTGTACGAGCAGTATTTCCAGAGGCCGTTCACTTCAGCGCTTCTGGATCGCTCCTTTGAGCTGGGAAAGGACCTTACATCCTGGCGCGATCACTCCTATGCCACGATCATCCTTCTGGGATCCACAAATGTGGTCGATTCGATCACTGCCATCAAGAAGCTCGTTTTCGAGGAAAAGGCCATTACTATGGAGGAACTGCTCGAGGCGTTGCAGAACAACTTCGAGAACCGTGAAGAGCTTAGACAGATGCTCATAACCAAGGCGCCAAAGTTCGGTAATGATGATGACTATGTTGACCTTATAGGGAAGGATGTTCACGAGAGAACGGCCAGGGAACTGAGGAAAACCGTTGATTTCTTCGGGTGGCCGGCCTACGGTGACGGCAGCGGCACCTCGGCCAACTATACCATGGGTTTCGGTACCGGAGCGACACCGGACGGCAGGAAGGACGGAGAACCTTTTGCCGATGCGATTGTATCTCCGGCCAGGGGCAGGGATACCAATGGCCCCACCGCCGTGCTCAGGTCCGTATCGAAGATCGACCCGGTGGCAACCCATACACATCTTTTTAATCAGAAATTCCTCCCTGAATTTCTAGACGGGGAATATAAGAAGTTGTTCGCCGATTACATCGAGTCCTGGGCTGATCTGGGGGTGTACCATATACAATTTAACGTAGTTGACAGGGAAACCCTTGTCGATGCGCAGGATCGTCCGGAGAGATATCCTAACCTGATCGTCCGGGTTGCCGGATATAGCGCCTACTTTGTAGATTTGGACAGAGGGCTGCAGAATGATATTATAATGCGGACAGAACAGCAATTGGGATGCTAAGTCCGGTTTACATTCATAAATGGGCATCCTTCATAAAAGCTATAAAGTAGTTTACACTTTTTCTTATAGGAATACCGATGAATAAATTGAGGGATTAAGGAATTTAGGGATTGTGGAATTGAAATTTATTAATGAATTCTATGTCTTATATAATTCCTAAATCCCTCAATTCGCAATTCCTGAATTTAGGATTAATTTGTATTAATGTTTTTAAAGTAATAAAAGTGTAAAGTGGCAAATGAAAGATGCCATGAAGACCTATAGGAAATCAAGGAGGTAATTATGCAG
>JAUXHQ010000230.1 GCA_030621455.1 Deltaproteobacteria bacterium | reverse complement strand
TCGCTATACAATCCCGCGGCGCATTGAGCTGGTTTGTCAGTGTTCCGTCTATGATGATCGTGGTTGGCGGGACAATTGCCACAACCCTCATTAGCTATCCTGCTTCAGATGTCCTGGGTGTTTTTAAGGTAGTAAATAACGCCTTTTTCATTAAGACACCGGATTATTCCAAAGAGATTGAGAAGTTGGTCGGCTTTTCGAAGATAGCCAGGAGGGAAGGGATCCTGGCCCTTGAGAAGTCGAGGGGTGATATGGATGACCCTTTTTTGTCGAAGGGGATAGAACTGGCCGTAGACGGGCTGGAGCCAAAATCAATAATGGAGATGCTTGGCACGGAACTGGACTATATGGAGACGAGACACAAGAAGGGGGCGGATGTGCTAAATACCATGGGAACGTTTGCCCCTGCCATGGGTATGTTGGGGACACTGATAGGTTTGGTTCAGATGTTGATGGTTATGGATGATCCGAAGGCAATAGGCCCTGCCATGGCCGTGGCTCTAATAACTACTTTTTACGGATCGCTGTTGGCAAATCTTGTGTTTTTGCCTCTCGGAGGGAAGCTCACAGTGCGCAGTCAACAAGAGTCCAGGTTGAAACAGTTGATTATCGAGGGGGTTATCTCCATTCAGTTTGGTGATAATCCCAGGGTTATTGAAAAGAAACTCAATGCGTTTCTAGCCCCTTCGGAGCGAAAATCGGTTCTTGAAAAAGAGGAATAATAAGGTGGGAAGGGATAAGAAACCTGAAGGACACGGGGAGATCAAGAATCCGCCATGGATGCTGACATTCTGCAATCTGATGCTGTTGATGATCTCCTTCTTCATCATCTTGGTTGCCCTTAGCAATGTCGAACACGGAAGGATCGTATCGTTTGTTAAGGGTTTCCAACTATCGTTTGACATCCTCCCCGGGGGGTTGAAGACCGATAAGGGTGAAGAAATGCTGATGTCCTCGAAGGACATCGTCACGTCAGACAAAGATCCCTTTGGTCTTGAACAGGCCCTTGACCTTATGGGTGCTGAAAGGCCGGACAGTCTTACAAAGGGGATAGAGGTATATTCAAGAGAGGAGGGGGTCGTTGTAAATATGTCCGACGCTACGCTCTTTGATCTGGGATCGGCCGATATAAAACCGGCTGCATACCCTATGTTAGACAAGATCGGCGACATAATCGAAAGATCTTCGTTTTTTGTCAATATAGAGGGGCACACGGATAATCTTCCCATCAACACCCAGAGGTTTCCTTCTAACTGGGAATTGTCGGCCACCAGGGCCGTAAACATACTGAGGTATTTTCTCAAGACAAAGGATGTCTCATCATATAGATTTTCCGCAGTTGGGTACGGAGGTTACCGCCCGTTATTTCCCAATGATACGCCTGAACACAGGGCAAAAAATCGCCGGGTGATGATAGTTTTTTACATGAACCTGTCAGAGGATAAGGGGAATGGTTAGTTTCCATCCCGAATGGCAAAGAGGACCTCTAGCCTATGACGAGAAAGAAGAAAGCACAACAAGGACCTGGCTTGAATAAAGAAGGATGGATGGTGACCTTTGCGGATCTCATGACCATCCTTTTAACCCTCTTTGCCCTTTTGTATTCGATGTGTTCAACAGATTCAGGGAAGCTCAAGGAGGTTCAGCTATCGTTGCAGGGTGCTCTGGGGGTACTGGAGAAGGGGTTGTTTTCAGAGTACAGCATGGACATTCCCATAGTGACCTTAGGAGGAGGCTATGAGGAGGTGACGCCTGAGAGACTGGTCCTGGAGATCCGAGATGACTTGAAGTCATTGAGTGAAAGGAGAGATGTAAAGCTAAAGGTCACAGACGAAGGTGTGCTTCTGACCCTGGCCAGTAAGGTCCTCTTTGATCGAGGGAAAGCAGAGATAAATCCCGGGGCATTCCCTTTGCTGGACAGGATCGAGTCGGGCATCAAGGAGCGATCGTTATTTAACGTTCGGGTGGAAGGGCACACGGATAACCTCCCCATCAATACGGACAGATTCCCTTCCAATTGGGAATTGTCTATTACCAGGGCTGTTAATTTAGTCAAGTATTTCCTCAAAGATGGGGAAATATCACCTGAGAGGCTATCTGCCGCCGGGTATGGGGAATCGAAGCCTCATTTCCCCAATATCAGTCCACGATTTAGAGCAAAAAACAGGAGGGTGGAGATCCTCTTTTCTCCCATAAAAAAGGAAAGTCAAAAAGATGCTACACGTTACGAAAAACATGGAGGGAGATGAGAAAGATGGTAGAAAACGAGAACGAAACGATCCAAGAAGAGGAGGAGGCCGGAGGGGAGAAGGCTGCAGGAAGTAAGCCCTTGCTTAAATGGGCAATAATAGCGGTTGTTGTATTGGTCTTAGTAGGTGGAGGGGTTTTCATAGGGAGCAAAATGCAGTTGTTACCTTCAACAGAATCGAAGAACGACACCGCTGCTACGAAAAAAGAGAAAGAGATAGGCAAAATGTGGCCTATGGAGACCTTTATCGTTAATCTGGCCGGCGGGAAGGGACGTAGATATTTAAAGGTAAGGATGAACCTGGAATTGGATCACGAGAAGCTTGAACTGGAGGTACAACAGAAGGTGGCCCAAATTAGAGATTCCATATTGATCCTGTTAAGCAGCAAATCCTTTACCCAGATAGAGAGCATGGAGGGGAAGAATACACTCCGAGAAGAAATATTAGTAAGAGTAAACGGGCTCGTCACCTCAGGGAAGGTAAGAGGGGTCTATTTTACAGAGTTTGTGGTCCAATAGGGGGTAGGTTATGGCTCAAGTTTTGTCGCAGGACGAGATTGATGCCTTGCTAAAAGGGGTGTCGGATGGAGATGTTGAAACAGAACAGGAAGGGATTGAAGAGGTTGCGGGGGTTATTCTTTATGACCTGACCAGTCGGGACAAGATAATCTCGGATCGAATGCCGGCCCTCGACGTAGTATATGAAAGTTTTTCGAGGTTGCTTCGCAGTTCCCTTTCAGCTTCCTTAAGAAAGGCGGTCGATGTCAGGCTTGTGATGAGTGAAATGATGAAGTTTGAAGTGTTCTTAGGATCTGTGCCGCTACCTTCTCACCTGAACATGATTCGAATGGACCCCCTTCCGGGTCTTTCCATACTGTCAGTGGAGGCCAAGCTTGTGTTTGCTTTTGTCGATTGCTACTTTGGCGGATCAGGCGGGTACGTAAAGATAGAGGGGAGGGACTTCTCAGCGATAGAGCAAAAGGTAATGAAAACATTCGTCACCTACATGTTAGGTGATTTGAAAGAGGCATGGGACCCTATTCAGCCTCTGGACATCCTGCTTGTGAGGTCGGAAATAAACCCCCAGTTTGTAGGTGTGGTCGCGGCCTCGGACGTAGTTCTGGTGGTCGAATTCGAGGTTGAATTAGAGGAGTCAGCGGGCAAAATGAGTCTGTGTATACCGTATTCAACACTGGAACCGATCAGGAATAAACTGATTCCTGATATCCAGAAGGTTGAATTCGAGACAGACCAATCATGGGCTAATTCCCTTGCAGACCACTTGAGAGAAGTTGGGGCAGAGATGTGGGTTGAACTGGGGAACACATCCATAACTATCCGGGATGTCCTCGATCTTCATGTAGGTGATGTTATCCAAATAAATAAGGACGTCAATGAAGATCTTGTTCTAAAGGTAGAGGGAGTGCCGAAGTTTATGGGATATCCCGGGTTGGTAAAGGGCAACAGGGCATTAAAGATAAGATCAGTTATACCGGC
>JAUXHQ010000098.1 GCA_030621455.1 Deltaproteobacteria bacterium | reverse complement strand
CCTATGGCTGTCACGCCGAGAACCCTTCCGCCGCTGGTAACCGTCTTTCCCGACTTCAGTGCAGTTCCAGCATGAAACACTTCAATATCCTTCCTGTTTGAAACTTTTTCTAAGCCAGTAACCTCAAAACTGTTCTCATAACTCCCTGGATACCCCTCACATGCCATGACAATAGACACGGCAACCCTCTCATCCCATTCTATCTTTATTTGAGAAAGCGTTCCATCTATGGTGGCCTCCAATACCGGGATGATATCGCTCTTCATCCTCATGACCAAAGGCTGCGTCTCAGGATCGCCGAACCTGGCGTTGAATTCCAGCACCTTTGGTTTTCCGTCGGAGATCATAAGTCCTGCGTATAGGACGCCTTTATATGTCCTTCCCTCGGCAGCCATACCCCTTATGGTGGGTATCATAATTTCGTTCATTATCTTTCTGTATAAATCCTCTGTTACGATAGGAGCAGGTGAATATGCCCCCATCCCACCGGTGTTTGGCCCCTTATCGCCATCAAATACCGGCTTATGATCCTGGGAAGTTGGCAGTGGGATTGCCGTATTACCATCGGTAAAGACCAGAAAGGATGCCTCTTCACCGACCAGAAAGTCCTCAACGACTATCTTTTCTCCCGCATCCCCAAACGCTTTTTTAATCATAATAAGATCTACTGCATCTGTGGCATCTTGTACATTATGTGCGGGAATGACTCCTTTCCCTGCTGCCAGGCCATCGGCTTTGATTACCACAGGAGAACTGATCTCTTTTATATACGCAACGGCTTCGTCTCTAGAAGTGAATGTGCGGTATTCCGCTGTGGGTATACCGTATTTCTTCATGAGGTCTTTGGCAAAGGACTTACTGCCTTCAATCTTTGATGCTTTTTTACTTGCACCAAATATCCGCAGCTTTTCTCTCTCAAACTCGTCGACTATCCCCAAGGTCAGGGGCAACTCCGGACCAACTACAGTAAGATCTATCCTCTTCTCCTTTACGAATTTCTTAAAAGACAATATGTCTGTAACCTCGATGTCAATGCACTCCGCTAAGCTTCTGATTCCCCCATTGCCCGGAGCACAGAATATCTTTGACACCCTCGGACTTTGGCTAATCTTCCAGACTAGGGAATGCTCCCGACCCCCTGAACCGATTACTAATACCTTCATGTTCTATCTCCTGTCCATTATTGACTATAGAGACTACCCGTTGAATGCCACTCTGTAGGGCTTGAAGTCTTCCATCTTATCCGCCATGGAACATAAAAAAGTTTAATGGCATTTATACCATCGACGTGTCTGTATTCGAAAAGCCCTTTTAATATGGAAAAAAAGCGTCGATCTCCTTCTTTTTCATAAGCGGTTATAAATGTTAGCTCAAAGAACTCTCTGCTGTCGGTCCTTTTGTGTCTGTATAGCCCCCACAGGAATCTAGACTCCATATAGCCCCTAGAATCTCCAATATATTCATAAAGCCTGAAGAGTGGGGCATAGTTCCTCTCAAACCCCTCATCTTCTATGGGTATGATCTTTGGGAATGAAAATTTTGTAAGGCCGTCCTCATTCCTGTCATAATAGAACAAGGGCCATATTCTTAGAGAAGTAGAATCTTTGGAGCCATCTTTCCATACTTTCTTCTGATATTTATCTAAGAGGAGAAATCTATATGTTCTTACCTCGTAGTCCTTAAAAATGTCTTTTCTGTGAGTGTATATGGGCCACAGAAAGAAGCCGGTTTTTGAGTCATCTTTTTCCTTGTATCCATATATGGGGAAAAACCTGAAGTTTTCCAACCCTTCTCCTTTCCCATAATGGAGGATGGGCCAGGGCATATCCCACCCCTTATAGTTTTTTGTTCTGTTGATGGTATAATTGAAAAAAGGCCAAAGAAATGACTTTGATTCCTTGTCGGGTGAATGCGAGCTCACAAATAATGGGAGTACCGCTGTAAAGGTTCTGGGGTTGTCTGTATCTAAATCGGTTTTCTGAAAGAAAAATATCGGCCATAATGCATAATACTTGGAATACTCATCTTCTTTTTCCTCCTGTCCGTAAAGAGGCCATACCCTCCACCCGCTTTTTCCTCCTCCGGTGGTGCGGGAGAATATGGGCCAGAGAATATTTTGTGTCCGGGAGCCCCCCTCTTTTGAATCCGAATAAAGAGGCCAGAGGAAAAAGCGGATCCGATCCTTTCCAAACCTGTGGCTCAACCTTCCGTATATAGGAAAAACTCCCCCGTAACTCTTATTCTCTTCATCTTTACCCCAGAAGACAGGAAAGAAGCCGAAATCCGAGGGCTTCTTCGATTCTTCTGATAGGTCCTTGTGGGAAGAAAAAAAAGGTATAAACCGGGAGACCCTTTCTTTATCGGTCACTCTATATTTGCCAAGAGGGTATAGATACTCTACTTCCTTAAATAGTCCTTTTTCCTTTTTCCTGACATAAAAGAATGGTCTAAGGCCGTATTCTTTCTTTTTCGGTTTAGATTTAAAGGTAAAAAAAGGACCGATGGCATCGAATTGAGTAAACTCTTCGCCGGTATCCTTGTCATAATTGAAGAAAGGCTCAACATTCAACCTCCGGTTATCCGTGAAAGAGGTGGCGCATCCACAGGCAAGGATTATGAGAAGAAGAGCCATTATGGAGAGCGGCGGCTTCCTTATTAGTCTGGTACTGCATGTAATTACAGGATGGTCGTGGGCCATTCGGGCATTTCCCCCATCTGCTTTGTTCTCGTCCTGTCCCCCTCGGCTTTCTTTGGCCGGCGCCTATCCGGAAAGCAGGAAACTTGATTGTTTAGGAAATCCCATTTTTTCAGAAGCTAATTTGCGGATGTGCACCAACTATCTCAACACAGTGCCTAAAACAGTCCCGAGAACGGTTATGGGGACCTGTTCTTCTACGGCCTCAGCAGCCTTGCTCACCTTTTTTATAGCTTTCTTTGCCTCTGCATAAATGGTATCGTCGGCCGCCAATTTCCCGAGGGTTCCCTCCCCTTTTTCTATGCTTTTGGCTATCTTATTAAGGCTTGTCATGGTCTCCCTGGTTTGGTCGTAAAGGGAGCTGTCGGCCGCCAATTTCCCGAGGGTTCCCTCCCCCTCCTCGATTTTTGCCACGATCAAGCTTATGGTATTTAGGGTGTCTTCGGCTTTAGCAGACACGCCGACCAAGTCCCCGGTAAGCTTTTCGAAGTTGTCCATTATAATACGAAAGCTTTCTCTATTGTCTTTCACTGTGCTATTGAGGTCAGCAGTTACCTCCCCAAGGTCATCGAAGATCCTTCTCATAGATTGTTCACTTTCTTTCCCTCCCAGCACGCTGTTTAATGAGCTCGTAACTCCTTTAATGTCTGAGGCCACGGAGCTGAGTTGAGAGAGGAGTTGATCCATGTCTGCTAAAGAGTCTCCTTGCCTGATTTCACCGCCTTGACGGATTAGCGTGTCCTTTGATACTCCCGATTGAATTTCGATATACTTCTCACCTAGAAGTCCTTCCGACTTCACAAAGGCCAGAGAGTCAACCGGCAGAGTTATATGAAAAGGAAAACTCAAAGTAACCTTTGCTTTTCCGGTCTTCGTCTCAAGGGCAATGTCTTCCACGCTACCGACCTGCACCCCGGCGATCCTGACATCCGAATTTTTAACCAATCCTGCTGCGGAGTCAAGCATTGCGGTTATTTTGTATCCTACGGCCCTGCCAAATCGGATTTTATCCGTATGTACAGTCATGTAAGCCAGAACAACAAGGGCTAATACCACGAATATCCCTACTTTCAGCTCGGTTGACATCTTCTTCACTACAACCCCTCCTGTAAATTTAAAGGATTACGGTACAACCCATTCTTATTTACTGCTCTCTGGTTATAGGGCCTTCCGACTTTCCCTGGATGAACTGCTGGACAATCTCGTTCCTTGAACTTCTTATCTCTTCCGGTGTGCCGACTTCTATAATCTTGCCCATATACAGCATAGCGATCCTGTCGGCTATTTTGTATGCACTGACCATATCGTGGGTGATGGTTATGGATGTGACCCGGAGCTTTTCCCGCAATTGGATAATGAGTTCATTAATTACGTCGGCCATTATCGGGTCCAACCCGGTAGTCGGTTCGTCATAGAGGAGGATGTCTGGCGCCATGGCTATCGCCCTGGCCAGGCTGACCCTCTTCCTCATGCCACCACTGAGCTGGGAAGGCATTAGGTCTTCGACATCTTTCAATCCCACGAGACTGAGCTTTTCCGTGACGACGTCTCTGATTTCGTCATCACTGAGGTTGGTATGCTGTTTCAGCCCGAACCCGACATTTTCCCAGACGGGCATCGAGTCAAAGAGGGCGCCAAACTGAAAAAGCATACCGAACTCCCTCCTCATCTCATTGAGTTCCTTCTCATTGAAGGAGGTAGTGTCCTGACCATCCACATATATGGTTCCTTTATCGGGTTTGATTAGGCCTATTATACACTTTATCAATACGCTCTTTCCTGTACCACTTCCGCCGATTACCACCATATCCTCACCACGTCTCACATCGAGATTGACCCCCTGAAGTACGTGGTTGGTCCCGAAAGACTTATGCAGGTCCCTAACGGCGATCATATTTTCCGTACTATGGTCTTTTACCATCTGTCACTCGGTTATCATCATTGATGCGAGTCCCCGCCAACAAGCGCATGATACGGACGGGGTTGCCCTGCATGAATGTGGTCGGGCACAAAAAGTGGAGCGGTTGATGCGTAGGCCCACCTGATCGGTTAGGTTTTCAGAACATCAGAGCAGTAATAAAGTAGTTTGACACAAGGATTACCAAGGAAGAGAATACCACCGCTCTCGTTGTAGATTTACCAACCCCTTCGGCTCCACCACTGGTGTAGAACCCTTGATAACAACTTATGACGGCGATTATCATCCCAAAGATGAAGGCCTTAAAGAGGCCAATATATATATCATCCAGCTCCATATAGTCCCAGGTCCTCTTCGTATAAATTGTAGGATTTGTCCCCAACAGTTTAACGCTTACCAGGTAACCACCCGCGATCCCAATTATGTCAGAGAATACAACCAGAAGCGGCATAACAAATAAGGCGGCCAAAAACCTGGGCACAATGAGATACTTGACAGGATTGGTTGCCAATGTGTAAAGGGCATCAATCTGTTCGGTAACCTTCATTGTACCCAGTTCAGCAGCCATACCGGCCCCCACCCTGCCTGAAACCATTAAACCGGAAAGCACGGGCCCGAGTTCTCTGACCATAGATAAAGCAACCACTGTACCTACGAATGCCTCGGCATTGAATCTCCGAAACCCGGTGTAACTCTGCAGGGCCAAGACCATCCCTGTAAAGATGGCCATTATGAGAACCACAGGAAGGGAATTAATCCCCACCTCTTCCGTCTGCCGCAATATGTTCCTGAAATTTAGGGGGGGGCGAAATGTCCACATAAGGATTTTAAAGAAGAAAACAGTCACCTTTCCGGATTCTTCAATAAAACGTAATACTGTGGACCCAACCAATTCGAAGAGCTTAAACATCAAATTCTCTCGTAATCCTCTTTCCTTCTTTTATATAGATCCTGGGAACACGCTTGCTCACTCCGCAAAAGATTTCATAAGAGATAGTTTGAGCCCTTTCCGCAATATCATCTGCAGATATCTCACTCTCTCCCTGCCTGCCCAACAAGACAACTTCTTCCCCCACATGCACATCAGGTACCCCGGTAACATCGACCATGATCATATCCATACATACGGTCCCCACTACCGGGACTCTCTTCCCCCGAATCAATGCCTCTCCCTTGTTGGAGAGCAGCCTGCTGTAACCGTCTGCATAGCCTATAGGCAAGGTGGCTATGGTCGACTCTCTACGGGTGACAAAAGTACGCCCGTAGCTAATGTCAAAGCCTGGGGGGACCGTTTTTATATGGATAACTTCTGTCTTTAGAGTCATAACCGGTTTTAACGTGATCTTTTCAAAAAATCTGGCACACGGGTAAGCGCCATACATAATTAATCCTGGGCGGACCAGATTATAAGGGGAAGGAGTTAAGTCAATGGTTGCCGCACTATTGGCGATATGCCTCAAAATGGGAGAAGGCCCGATCAAATCTATCTCTTTGAGTGACTCTTTGAATTTACGTAGTTGCAAGGAAATGAAATCTCGGTCTTTCTCGGTATCTCCATTGGCCGTTGACAGATGGGAGATCACTCCCTCAACCTCCACATTCTCTATTTCTTTCAGTTGTGTGAAAAATGGCCTTATTTCTTCACATAAGATCCCAAGCCGTCCCATACCGGTATCGACCTTCACATGAACCTTGGTCTTTTTATTTACTCTCTTGCCCTCGGAAGACAATTTCTTGGCAGTATACAAGTCGAAGATTACAGGGGTGAGGTCGTATTCAACAGTCTCTTCTGCCTGTTTTCCGAAGATACCGCTCAACACTATAATCGGTATCTTTATCCCTGCCTTTCTCAAGGCGACACCCTCTTCACATATAGCTACCCCAAACAGATCTGCGCCTAAGCTCTGGAGTTCTCTTGAAATAGCCACGGCTCCATGTCCATATGCATTGGCTTTAACTACGGCCATAATCTTGGCCTTGTTGCCCACTTTATTTCGCAGTTCTCTATAATTGAACTTAAGAGCATCGAGATTGATTTCAGCGGTTGTGGGTCGGTGAGAGATCAACAGTCCTCCTTCCATTGCACTTAGCCATGTTTGCCGGGTCCTGCCGCCTCAAGGCAAGGAGAGCTTTACCGAGATGAAATTGCGTCAGCTTCTGTATTGGGTTCTCATTACTGAGCTTTGAGAAGATACGCTCTTATGCGTGATTATAGCCTGTTTGCAGCGTAAAAATAACTGATTCGCCACGAAGTGTCAAGGGGTTTTTGTCGGACGAAAGGGGTGTGTCTGCTTAGGTTTTTCCTCTTTTAGGGGTTGACTTTGTCTCACAATTGAATATATATTTTAGGCTCTATATGGATTCCAGGTTGTTGGTGAGGAGAAGACGAAGCAAGGAGTTCATGAGCTTATTTCCTCGTTTTTTTGAGTAGTGGACAAATTCAAAAAATCCGATGTAGTGAGGCAGCTTTTCTTGAGAAAT
>JAUXHQ010000162.1 GCA_030621455.1 Deltaproteobacteria bacterium | reverse complement strand
TCGGAAAAGGCAAGATATTTTCTCCCCCCCTCTCGTTTCAGGGGGGCGTCGCCGCCAATGTCGGTATGCGGAAAGCCTTCCTCGATTTACTCGAGCTGACGGAAGACGAGTTCATAATTCCGGAGCATTTCGCATCGATGGGGGCCATCGGCGCTGTTCTTGCCACTATGGAAGATGAGAATGAGCGGATCGCCTTCAACGGGTTGGACCGCCTTCGACTCTATCTTGAAACCGGCCCTAAGAAGGATGCCGGATTAAGCCCTCTTACCCTTTCCGAAGAAGATAAAGGGCAACAGACTGAAGCTAACCCCAAACCCTTCCCATCGAAGAAAAAGGATAGAGCCAACGCCTTCCTGGGCATAGACGTGGGATCCATCAGCACGAACGTAGTGGTAATAGACGGGCAAAGGAATCTTCTATCCAAGCGATACCTGATGACAGCCGGCAGGCCCATAGAGGCTATAAGACGGGGCCTAAAAGAGGTTGGGGTGGAAATCGGCGATATTGTTAATATACGGGGTGTCGGGACCACAGGTTCCGGAAGGTATTTAACCGGCGATTTCGTTGGCGCTGATATCGTGAGAAACGAGATAACCGCTCAAGCCACAGCTGCCATTCACATCGATCCGGACCTCGATACCATATTCGAGATCGGCGGTCAGGATTCAAAGTACATCAGTATAGAAAACGGAGCCATAGTCGACTTTGAAATGAATAACGTGTGCGCTGCCGGTACAGGATCCTTCCTGGAGGAACAGGCGGAAAAACTCGGGATCTCCATCAAGGACGAATTTGGAGCAATGGCCTTACATGCATCATCTCCGGTTTCCCTTGGCGAGAGGTGCACGGTATTTATGGAGTCCGACCTCGTTCATCACCAACAGAGAGGAGCCGACAAGGAAGATCTCGTTGCAGGGTTGAGTTATTCAATAGCCCTGAATTATCTGAACAAGGTAGTGGGGGATAGAAAGGTAGGAAACAAGATCTTCTTCCAGGGAGCGACGGCCTTTAACCGCGGTGTGGTGGCGGCCTTCGAAAAGCTGCTCGACAAACCCGTAAAGGTCCCCATAAATAACGAGGTCACAGGCGCCATAGGTGTTGCCATCCTCGCCATGGAAGAGAAGGGGGAATGCAAGAGCAAATTTAAGGGTTTCGACCTGAGCGAGAGGAGTTACGATCTCACCTCCTTCGAATGTAACGGTTGCCCCAACATGTGCGAAATAAGGAAGCTCACAGTTAAAGGCGAAAGGCCCCTTTTCTACGGAAGCAGGTGTGGCAAATACGACGTGGACAATGAAGAGAAAGAGAAGAACAACCTCCCGGACCTCTTTGCCGAAAGGGAAGCCCTGCTCCTCAATCTCCACAACAACGCCGATACCCTCGACCATGACGCACCTGTAGTGGGGCTCCCCAGGATTTTGTTCTTCTACGAGCTCCTCCCCTTCTGGAGGACCTTCTTTAATGAGTTAGGACTCCGGGTAGTATTTACCGGGAAAACCAACAAGAAAATCATCCGTCAGGGGGTTGAAAGCGTAGCAGCCGAGCAATGTTTCCCTATCAAGGTCTCCCACGGGCATGTCCTGGAACTGATCGACAAGGGCATACAAACAATATTCATCCCGAGTATCATAAATATGGAGCAAACCCACCCGGATTCGAAAGAGAGCTTTAACTGCCCATATGTTCAGGCATTTCCCTATACTGTTAAGTCTGCCATCAATTTTGAAAAACAGGGGGTCCGTTTACTCCAGCCGGTAATTCATCTCGGAAGAGGACGGGACGGGTTGGAAAGGCCTCTTGTAAAGATGGCCAGGAGCTTAAAGGTACCGCCAAGAAAGGTCAAACCGGCTATATCCAGAGCCTTTGAGGTTCAAAGGGAATTTTATTCCGCATTACAGGCCAGGGGGGCCGAAGTCCTCAATAATCTGGAAGAAGATCAAAAGGCCATCGTCATAGTAAGTCGGCCGTATAATGGATGTGATTCCGGGATCAACCTCGACCTACCCAAGAAACTGAGAGACATGGGGACGCAGGCAATCCCCATAGACTGCCTGCCTGTAGACAGCCCGGGTCTGAACAACGGTTCCGGTCATATGTACTGGAAGTACGGGCAGAGGTTCCTGGCGGCCGCCCGGATAATAAAGAACAACCCGAACCTCTTTGCTGTATATATATCCAATTTTTCCTGCGGCCCGGACTCTTTCATATCGCATTTCTTCAGGGATGAATTGGAAGGCAAGCCCTATCTTCAAATAGAGATAGATGAACATAGCGCAGACGTTGGGGCCATTACCCGTCTGGAGGCATTCCTGGACACGTTAAAGAACGTCAGGGACCGCAGGGTGGTTTCCGGGAAAAGGAAGACTTCGACCGCCACAAGTGAGAGGGGCAGAGAGAGGAAGCTTTACCTCCCCTATATGTCTGATCACGCATTTGCCCTCTCCGCTGCATCTGAAGCATGCGGCATCCCCTCAGCCGTAATTCCCGAATCCGACCAGGAAACCCTCGAGTGGGGAAGAAAATTTACTTCAGGTAGAGAATGTTATCCATGTATCCTCACATCAGGCAATATGATAAGGCTCTTAAAAAGCCCTGATTTTGATCGTGAAAACTCGGCTTTCTTCATGCCATCCGCCAACGGACCGTGCCGTTTTGGCCAGTATCACCGTTTTCACCGCATGATCCTCGACGAGTTAGGGTATAACGACGTACCCATCTATGCCCTTGATCAGGATGAGACTATTTACCAGAGATTGCATTCCGCAGGGAAGAAGCTTATTCGACTGGCCTGGAAGGGCATTGTGGCTGTCGACATTCTCGAGAAAAAACTGCGGGAAACAAGACCCTATGAGAAGAATCCCGGGGAAACCGAAAGGGTTTACCAGGACATGCTGAAACATGTCTTGCTTGCTATCAGAGAAGAAGAAGACCCCTTTGAAACCCTGGAAACAGCGCGAGCGGAATTTGACAGTATAGAGCTGAGTAACTCACAAAGAAGGCCCCTCATCGGGATAGTGGGAGAGATATATATCCGTTCAAACAGATTCAGCAACGAAAATATCGTCCTGCAGATTGAAAGGCTTGGCGGAGAGGCATGGCTTCCCCCCATAAGTGAATGGATCTTTTATACTAACTTCACTGCAAAGAGAAGAACCCTTATAGACAAGGACCATAAACGGTTTCTCAGCATGTGCCTCACCGAATTCTTTCAAAAACGGGATGAGCATCGATTGGAAAAGGCCTTTAACGGATCCATAAGAAATCTCCCGGAGCCCACCACCAGACAGACACTGAAATGGGCCGGACCTTATATCGACTCTTCCGTTGAAGGGGAAGCAGCCCTGAGTATGGGAAAGGCAGTGGATTTCTATAGAAAAGGCGCAAGCGGCATCATAAATGTGATGCCCTTCACCTGCATGCCCGGCACCATCGTCACCGCCCTGCTCAAGAGATACCGGGAGGATCAAAACAATATCCCGGTCCTCAACATGGCCTTCGACGGACAAGGAAATACCAACACGGAGAGCAGGCTGGAGGCGTTTCTCTACCAGGTTCGACAGTATCAAGAGCACAATCTATGCCCTTAACCGAGCTTGACAAGAAGATAATCAGGGAGATACAGACTGATCTACCCATAACGCCCGAGCCCTTCCTGGAGATTGCCGGGAAGCTTGATATCCCGGAAGAGACCCTCCTGAGTAAAATCCAAGACCTGATAGACAACGGCTACATAAGACGTTTAGGCGCCACCCTGAGACACAGAAGATTAGGTATCAATGCCAACGCCATGTCGGTCTGGGTGGTCCCTCATAAGGAGGTAGAAAGGGCGGGAACGATAATGGCGTCCTTCAAGGAGGTAACCCATTGCTATGAAAGGTTCACATTGTCGGCCTGGAAGTACAACCTCTACGCCATGATTCATGCGAAAACAGAAGAAGAGTGCTTTGAGATAGCAAGAAGGATATCTGAGAGAACAGGGCTAAAGGAATACAAACTCCTGTTTAGCACGGAAGAGTTCAAAAAGACGAGTATGGAGTATTTTTAAACCATGAACACAAAGAAGTCAAAAGATCTTTTCAGAGAAGCCCAGAGGTACACTCCCGGGGGCGTAAATAGCCCCGTGAGGGCTTACAAAGCCGTTGGAGGCGACCCCCTCTTCATAGAAAAGGCTGCGGGATCCAAGATATACGACGTGGATGGTAACGAATACATAGACTATGTGGGCTCCTGGGGCCCCATGGTCCTTGGCCACGCCCATCCCCGGGTGATTTCCGCCCTGAAGAAGGTAGCGGAAAAAGGCACGAGCTTTGGCGCGCCCACCAGCCTCGAAGTGGAACTGGCAAGGATGGTGGCGGAGGCAGTGCCGTCCATTGAGCTTGTGAGGATGGTCAGTTCCGGAACCGAAGCCACAATGAGCGCCGTCAGGCTTGCCAGGGGTTATACATGCAAGGACAAAATAGTCAAGTTTGAAGGATGCTACCACGGACACGTGGACAGCCTTCTGGTCAAGGCAGGGTCAGGCGCCGCCACCCTGGGGATCCCGGACAGTCCCGGTATTCCGTCCGATTTCGCGCAGAACACCCTGACCCTTACCTTCAATGACCTCGCATCGGTCAAGGCCGTGATAGAACAACATAAAGACGATGTGGCCGCCATCATCGTTGAACCGATACCAGGGAACATGGGTGTTATTGTGCCCCATGAGGGGTTTCTGGAGGGGTTGAGAGAGGTCTGCGATCAACACGGTATAGTCCTCATATTCGACGAGGTCATTACCGGATTTCGCGTTTCCTTTGGGGGAGCCCAGGAGCTTTACGGTGTTGTGCCGGATTTAACCTGCCTGGGAAAGATTATAGGGGGCGGACTGCCGGTGGGGGCCTTTGGAGGCAAAAGGGAAATCATGGAAAAGATGGCCCCGCTCGGGCCTGTCTACCAGGCCGGAACCCTTTCGGGAAACCCCCTGGCCATGACCGCAGGCATTGAGACATTAAAACTCCTCTCTCAGGAAGGGGTATACAAAGCCCTCGATGAGAAGGCAGGAATGCTGTCACAAGGGATAAAAACCGCGGCTGATAAGGTCGGCATCCCCACCTTCTCCGCCAGGGTGGGATCCATGTCTACACTCTTCTTCACCGATAGCCCCGTGGCGGACTATTCCGGCGCAAAGAGATGCGACACCGGGACCTTTGCAAGGTACTTCTCGGAGATGCTCAAGCAGGGCATCTATCTGGCGCCATCCCAGTTTGAATCCTCTTTTCTCTCTCTGGCCCACACGGAAGAGGATCTGGACAAAACCATTGAGGCGGCGACAACGGCTTTTTCCA
>JAUXHQ010000024.1 GCA_030621455.1 Deltaproteobacteria bacterium | reverse complement strand
AGTTGGCATACTAATTGCGAAGACGAACGACAGGCTCAATATCTTAGGTTTCTTTCTTCGTAGAGGGTATAGAGAAGTGGATAGCATAGTCTTTTCCATTTTTTCACCGGTTACATACAAGGGTGGTGATGGGGAGGTAAGATTTGCCCTATGGAGTGTGTGTGATGGGGAAAATTTGCCGTGGTAGAATCATCGTTGTTTCTTCCGTCTTGCCAGTTCTTCACTTATCTTTACCGCCTGTTGCGGCGCAACAAAGGCCCATATCTTCCCTGCCTTTCTTCCGTTAATCCTCATAAGAACATCCGCTGCCAGTTTTACGTCTAACTTAGACATGGTTGGCCCAGCTTGTTCCGGAGGTGTTGCCTCGTAAACCTTCGCCAGGTGATTCAACCTCTTTTCTTCGGTTTCCTCCCTAATCTGGACCAGCTTTTCTACGTTTGACTCAATATCCTTCAACTCCGCTATTCTATCTTCTATGCCTTGTTTCAGTTTATTCAACCTCTCTTCCTCTATACCCAGTTCCTCTTCCTTCTCAAGCAATTCCAACCTCTTCTTCTCAAGAGAAGTCAAGATCGCTATTTCCTGCTCAGAAAAAGTCCTGGTGAAGGCTTCGCTCGAACCTGTTTCCTCTTTCTCTTCTGCAAGGGCAACCTCTCTCTTTTCTTCTGCAGAGGCAACATCCAGCATTGAATCCGTTGAGGGGCTTCTATTATCCTTATTCAGTAATATCCCTGAAAATGATATCTTAAAGACCACAAGAAACAGGATCGTATACTTCATCCATCTATTCAAATTCTAACCCCTTCTTCGTTCTTTCGTGCTCTATCCCGATTATATTTGCTAATCCCTATCTCATCGATAAACCTCTGTTCCTCCCTCAATTCTTCATCATATAATTCTTTCAATTCACCTTCCTTCAACTTCTTGATCATCTCTTTTTCCCTTGAGGCTTTTACCAATTCTGCAAGTTTATTATTAAATTCGTTCTCTATATGCCGGATCATCCTTTCTTGCTCCTTGATCTCTATTGAGAGTCGGTCAAAAAACAGAGAATATGATAAGTTCTCAGATGCAGAGACCCCTTCGTTCTGCTTTGTATGAAAATGATTCCATGAGTCTTCTTGCAATTGGTTCTTAAATGCGAGCCTTCCCTCAGCCTGTTCAAGAGACTCTTTTACCTCGGCCAACTCTCTCTGGATCTTCTCCTCTATCCATGTCCTGTGCTTTAAGATCACATCAAAGCGCGATTTAGGCATCATTCATTATCCGTTTTGCTGAAAAAGCTCTTCCAGCTGCATGACACTTTCCCCGAATCCTACCTGTTCTTCAATCTCCTGCCTCAAGTATCCGTTTACCCCATCTATCATCTTGATGGCATTATCAATATCCTGATTGCTCCCTTGGGCGTAAGCACCGATGTTTATCAGGTCCTCCGCCTGTCGATACGTGGCAAGGGTTTTTGCCAACCTATTTGCATACTCACGGTGTTCGGGCGTAACAATGTCAATCATAATGCGGCTTATGCTGTTTAACAGATCGATAGACGGATAGTGGTTTTGTGCAGCCAAGGCCCGGGAAAGAACGATATGCCCATCCAATATGGACCGTACGGCATCGGCGATAGGTTCATTGAAATCATCCCCCTCAACCAAAACCGTGTATAATCCTGTTATACTCCCTTCATTGGAACAGGTTCCCGCCCTTTCCAGCAATTTCGGTAAGAGGGCAAAGACCGAGGGAGTATAACCCTTTGTTGTCGGGGGTTCTCCTATAGCCAGTCCGATCTCTCTCTGAGCCATTGCAAATCTGGTTACTGAGTCCATCATGAGGATAACCTGCTTCCCCTGATCGCGAAAATACTCAGCTATGGTTGTAGCCACATAAGCTCCTCTCATTCGAATCAATGGCGGTTGATCGGAGGTGGCAGCCACTACTACCGATCTCTTCAACCCCTCATATCCCAGATCCTTCTCCAAGAACTCCCTTACTTCACGCCCCCTCTCTCCGATTAATGCTATGACGTTGACGTCCGCCTCGGTATTCCTCGCAATCATTCCAAGGAGGACACTCTTGCCCACCCCACTACCGGAAAGTATACCCACTCTCTGACCTTTCCCGCATGTCAAAAGCCCGTTTATAGCCCTTATTCCGAGGTCGAGGGGTTCCTTGATCCGCCTCCTAAGCAGCGGGTTTATGGGAACACCATATATGGAAAGCTCCTTTCGAGTGTTGACAGGTCCTTTATCGTCAATCGGGTTACCCAAGCCGTCTATTACTCTTCCAAGTAATGAATCTCCTACCTTTAGAGCAGCCCTCTGTCTTCTTGCTACGATTCGGCTCCGCGGTCCTATCCCTTGCATTTCCCCCAGGGGCATGAGCAAAATCGTATTATCCCGAAACCCCACAACCTCGGCAGGAAAAGATGACTGGTCCCCCATCGGATATATGTCACATATCTCCCCTATAGTCGTACCAGGCCCATGCCCCTCTATAGTTAAACCAACAACTCGCGTCACCTTACCATTAACCCTAATAGCATTGAACCCTTCAACCTGTGTACGGTATTTTTTCAGATCAATTGCCTGATGCAATTCAAATCCCCGAATCTCTGAGGCTGGATCTCAAAACTCTGTCCATCTCCGCTATCTGACTCTCAATCCTGGCATCAATATCTCCAAAGTCGGTCTCAACCACGCAACCTCCTCGCAAGATGCTTCCGTCCTCTTCAAGGGTGATATTCGTCAATCCCTCTATACTGTCCAGGATCTGGGGTTTGCACTGACGTATGAATTCGATGTCGTACTGACTGACTCTAATCCTTATTCCCCCTATTCCGATCGCATTGCTGAGTGCCGCTTTGACAATACCGATTGTCACCTCTTGATTCGTTGTAAGCTCTTGGTGCAGAATGCTCCTGGCAATGCAACTGGCTAGTATGACCAGTTCATTCTCACTTTCCTGATAAATCTTTGCTTTAAGGGCGCTCAGTTCTTCGATGGTCCTATAAAAGTTGTCTATGACGGGCTCAGCCTTTTTCTTCCCCATCTCCATCCCCGCCTTCTCGCCTTGAGCAAAGGCCTTCTCATATGCATCCCTTTCAATATCCGATCTCCTCTTCTCGGCATCCTTGATGGTTCTGTCAGCCTTTTCTTTTGCTTCCTCAATAAGACTCCTGGAACGCTCTTCCGGAGTCTCCAAAGGCCATCCTGTAATTTCCGGCCCGGTCCTCTGGAATGGATCATCGGGGAGGTCATGCCTGGCCGGGGAACGACCACCAGATATTTCACTCATGGGAAATGACTTCAATAGACCGCTCTGCTCACCGGCCCTGAGTATTCTAGTCAATGACTTCGTCCCCCCCTCTTCCACTGATGAATACCTTACCCTCACCTTCAAGCCTTCTGACTATAGACGCGATCGCCTGCTGGGCATTCTCCACATCCTTGACGCGAACAGGCCCCATGGCTTCAAGATCTTCTTTTATCATGCCGGCCGCTCTCTCCGATACATTTTTAAACACTTGATCCTTCACCCCATCATTGGCTGTCTTCAATGCAACGGTGAGGTCCTCATTAGAAACCTCCTTCAATACCATCTGCATCGACCGATCGTCAAGAAGTGTAAGATCGTCAAATACAAACATCAAGTTTTTGATCTCGTCCGCCAGTTCAGGGCTCTTCTCCTCAATAGCCGCCATGATGGCGTCTCCGGCAGTCCGATCGATCATATTCATCATCTCCGCGACAGGTTCCAAACCGCCAATATTAAGGTTTTCTCCCACTGAAACCTTTTTTATATGAGTCTTAAGCACCTCTTCAATCTCCTCCATAGCACCTGGTGGAACCCTGCCGAGGGTGCCCACTCTGATTACTACCTCCGCCTGTAATTCCTCTGTCAGAAGAGGAATTACCTTCGATACATGTTGAGGCTCCAAATGGGACAGGATGAGAGCTATGGTCTGTGGATGTTCACCCCTGATCAGGTTTGCGATCGCTTCCGCGTCCATCTTTCGAAGAGCATCTACTACGGATATCTCCTTCTTAGAACCTGGATCATCGAACCCGCCCACCATCGGCATGGAAAGCAGCCGGAGAACGGATTGCGCCTTATCTTCACCTAGGGCCTTAAGGAGCACATTGCGGACATAGTCCTCTCCGCCGAGTGAGAATATAGTGTCAGATGACATAAGCCCAGAGAATTCATCTATCACACTATCGACCTGTTCCGATGTTATATGCTGGAGGTGAGTCATATGTTTACCAAGCATGTGGATCTCGTCTTCCTTGAGATTCCGAAAGACTTTAGAGGCAACCTCTTCGCCTAGATAGAGGAGCAATACAGAAGCCTTTTCTGCCCCGGAAATGTTCTTGGTTACCATACCCCTTCCCTCACTTTCCCTCCGATAACCATTGACGGACCAGTTGTGCGGTTCGTTCGGTATCGCCCTGGGCCAACTTCAGTACTCTTGCCTTTGTCGAAGGCAACTCTTTTGTCTCTTCGATTCCTGCCTCTAACTCTCCCACGGTCTTAGGAAGTTGCGCCCTCAAATCCTCTTCTTCCCTTCCAAGGGTCAACCACCTTACTAGAGGTCTTACAACGAAAAAAAAGAAGAAGACAAGGCCTAAGAAGGTCATCCCGAGCTTGAAAATGGGAAACCAGAAGGGTTTAAATCCATGGTTTTGAAAGACTTCTCCTTCTCCCATTAAAGGCACTGTCTCAAACGGCATATTGACAACCTCAACCTGATCACCTCTGTCGCCATCATAGCCGACAGCCACCTTGACAATATCTTTAAACCGTTCCATTTCCTCCTCAGACCTTTGGACATACTTCTTCTCTTCTTTCCCGTCTTCTCCTTTTACTACCTCGTAGGTTCCATCTACAATCACCGCTACAGAAAGCCTCTTAATGTCACCAACCGATTCAATGACACGGCTCGTCGTCTTACTCACCTCGTAGTTTATAGTCTCGTTCTTTCTTTGAAATTCCGACGATTCCCCGGTTGTATCCGGACCTCCTTTATCGCCTGGAATGTTGGACACTACTCCCGGCACACCCCTGGGTGAAAAACCACGACCTGTAGATTTTTCATTTGAAATCTGTTCACTCCTAACCACCACGCTATCGGGATCATACCTCTCCTCTGTCCTATCTGTCTGCTTGAAATCAAGGGAGACAAAGACCCTGGCTAGGGCCTTATCCTTACCCACAGTCCTTTCAAGCATGGTTTGAACCCCTTGCTCCAGGTTTTTCTCAATATTGCGTTTGACTTCTACTTGAGAGTTCGTGAGTTGGGTGGACAAAGATATTTCTCTTCCCCCGGTCAATATCTGTCCATGGTTGTCCATAATAATAATCTTTTCAGGGTTGAGACCCTCCACACCGCTCGCAACCAAATGCACAACCCCCTGGAGCTGGCCCCGGGTCAGTCCGGCCCCGGGTTTCAGTTTCACCACCACCGAGGCAGTTGCCTCCTTCTGGTCTTCAACGAAAAGGGATCTCTTAGGTATTACTATATGAACCCTGGCTCGTTCGACCCCGGCAAGCTGGGTTATTGTACGAGCCAGCTCGCCTTGTAAGGCACGTTGGTAGTTCACGTTTTGGACAAACTCAGTCACCCCGATCTTCGTCTTGTCAAATATCTCAAAGCCCACGCTGCCTCCCTGGGGGAGACCCTCACTCGCCAGTCCTAGCCTGGTTTCGTATACATCCTCCACTGGGACCAGAATGGAAGTCCCATTCGACGAAAGACGATAAGGGGTCTTCTGTTCCTTCAACTTCGAAAGAATAACTCCTGCATCTTCCTGACTTAAGTTTGAGTACAGTAGGTCGAAGGTAGGTCTCTGTGACATCATTATGAGGGTTACAAGCCCCACGATGGATGCGCTCAAAGTACCCACGAATACAACCTTCCTGCCTTTTGAAAGGCTGTTAAACATATCCCGAAACTGCGTGACAAATTGCAAAAGAAACTTCAACCTTTACACCCCCGAAAGTCAATGATGCGTTTGCATGGAAGAATACTCTCCCCTGGTGGCAAAGACACTAACCCTCCCCCAACAGCATAGGGCTGACCTTAGATCAATCACGTTATATCTGCATTCTCATAATCTCCTCGTATGCATGTACTATCTTACTTCGGACAGTCATCATCATCTGGAATGACAGGTCGGCCTTCTCCAATGCTATCATCGTCCCGTGGATATCCTTGGTTTCACCTACCATCAGTTCTTGAATTGCTTGGTCAGCCTCATTCTGGAGGTTATTCACCTTCTTAATGGAATCGGTCAGTGTCTGCGCAAAGGATCCATCCCCCTTTGCGGCTGCATTCCTCTCGCTCAAGCCTGATACGGGTAGGGCCTTTAGACTGTTTTCAATGCCAATATCTTTCATCTAAACCTCCATCAGAAATTTTGAAACTCAATTATGAGCTAGAAATGGCTAAAAGGCATAATTCAAATGAGTTTCAAAATTTATGTCCATATAAATTCCGACTAAGGGCTAAGTAATGGAATCGTCAAGGCCTGCTTATTTCCAGGGCCTTTAACGCCATATTCTTCGTTGCATTAATGGCCGTTATGTTAGCCTCGTATGCCCGGGTAGTTAATAGCATATTCACCATCTCCCCCATAACACTTATGTTGGGGAGAGCCACATAGCCCTTATCATCGGCATCAGGATGACCAGGATCGTATTTGAGCCTTGGGGGACCATTATCCTGGTATATCCCTTCTACTTGCACCTGGTAGACGTTACTCGCCAGCCTGGATTCCAGGATATCTTGAAAGGGGCTGCCGACACGCGTCGCAGCGAAGATGACATCTTTGCGACGATAGTACCCCCCTTCAGGAGTACGTGTTGTTTCAATGTTTGCCAGGTTTCCGGATATGACATTCATCCGCATGCGTTGGGCGCTCAAACCCGTAGAGCTTACGTCAAGTGCCGTAAAAAAATCCATCCCTATTGTCCTCCTTTCTCAATAGCATTCCTTATCCCACCGAGCTTCTTGCTCAAAATACGGGCTGTAACATTGTACAATAGATTATTTTCCGCCAGCTTTCCCATCTCTTTCTCTATGTCAACCGTATTTAGATCATTAGACAGAAGCAGGCTCGGCGACAAGACAATGTCTGGCTTCACAAATCGTATATCCTGCCCCCCTATGGGAAAATGCCTCTTATGAGAAGTTCTCATAACGCCACTTTTTGCCCCCTCCATGGCGTCCCTTAACCGATCCTCGAACCTCAAATCCACAGCTTGAAAGCGTGGAGTATCCATATTGGCAATATTTGACACAATCAGATTGTGTCTCTGCGAACGGAAATCCAACACCTTTTCAAGGATGGTGAAAGTATTTGTGAATAGTCCCTGATCGTCCAATTATACCACCCCCTTTTCCTCAAGCATACGCAAGTAATATACCAAAAGACCTTGTTGCTTTTGAAAAACGTTCTATGCTTTCGGACTTGGAATACTGACTCCTTGAGATTTGTACTCCCCGAGTTTATTCCTCAACGTCCTTATGCTAATCCCCAAACTCCTGGCCGCATGAGTTCTATTGCCATCCATTTTTTCAAGGGTCTTGAATATCAACTCCCTTTCCATCTCCTTCATAGTTAAGCCGGCCTTTATACTCGCTTCCCCTCTTTCCCCCTCATCTCCCCCATCGAGAAAGAGGTGATTCGGTAAGATGACATCACCCTCACAAAGGAGAACAGCTCTCTCAATTGTATTTTCCAATTCCCGGATATTTCCTCTCCAGCTATTCTCCCTAGCAAGGGCAACTGCCTCGTCTGAAATCTTCGATATCCGTTTACCATTCTTCAGGTTATGCTTTTCCATAAAGTACTTCATCAGGCTAGGTATGTCATTCTTCCTTTCCCTGAGTGGTGGGATTACAACAGGGATAACGTTCAATCTATAGTACAAATCCTCTCTAAATTTGTGCTCTGAAACCGCCTTTTTGAGTTCCACGTTGGTTGTGGCGAGAATCCTCGTGTCAATCGGTATGGGGCTCTTGCCACCAATCCTGTCTACCTCGTTTTCCTGCAGAACCCTCAACAGTTTTGCCTGAAGCCGGAGTTCCATCTGGCTAATCTCGTCTAAGAGAAGAGTGCCATGATTTGCCAGCTCAAACTTGCCGATCCTTTTCGCTACAGCGCCTGTGAACGCACCTTTTTCGTGGCCAAACAACTCACTCTCCAACAACCCTTCAGGTAAGGCTGCACAGTTCACCGCTACAAAAGGTTTTGTCCTCCTCGTACTGTTTCCGTGTACAAACTGAGCAATTAACTCCTTTCCGGTGCCGCTCTCACCTTGAATAAGGACCGTTGCCTTACTCGGGGCGACATTCCTGACCAGCGCCAGTATGCGCAACATCTGAGGGTCCTCTGTAATGATCTTCCCTGAATCAAGCTCTCCCTCATAGCCCGTCTCTTTCAACCCGTGATTCTTAGATTCCGAAAAGGCCCTGCCAACAACCCCTTCCACATCCTCAGAGGAAAAAGGCTTCAAGAGATAGTCAATGGCGCCTTCTCTCATAGCCTCCACTGCACTGGGGACAGTACCGTAGGCTGTAATTATAACCACATTGGTCTCCGGAGACTTCTTCTTTACCTTCCTCAGCACCTCCAAGCCATCCATCTTCGGCATCCTTACGTCCACCAGGACAAGACCGAATGGCTCCTTCTCGAACTTTTCAAGGGCGGCGATCCCATCGACAGCGGTCGACACAAGATATCCGCTTCGGGTTAATGTCTCTGATAAGGCCGCCCTCATTCCGGGTTCATCATCGACGACCAAGACCGATCTTGACAACTTCTTGACTCCTCTCTTGGGTTGCGAGTCACAACCTGCGTTCCAGTTCAACTCAGCTATTCAATATGCGGGAATCTTCGGATAACGGCAATGTTATGGTGAATACGCTTCCCTTGCCCATCTCGCTTTTCACATCAATTATCCCCCCATGGGATTCCAGAATATTATGGACTATCGACAGACCCAATCCTGTCCCCTTCTCTTTTGTGGTGAAGAAGGGATTAAATATCTTTTCTTGATCATCATCTGATATCCCAACCCCTGTATCAATAAAGCTCATCACCACAAACCCATGATTATCGAGTCCAATCGGAGGACTCTGCACATCTGATTTCCATGCCCCTGGCCTCAATCCTTCATTCGTTAAGGCAATAGAGATGGTAAGGCTCCCACCGCTTTTCATTGATTGTACTGCATTCAAGATTATGTTCAGGAAGACCTGCTTTAACAACTCCAAATCACCTTGAACCATCAGATGCCCAGAATAGAACTCTTTCACGAGTTTAATTTTGTTTTGTTTCATGATATGGCTCGCAAACCGGAGTGAATCATCCAGGTATCTGATAACATCCACTTCCCGAAAGACAGGCTTCTGATGTTTCGTAAACAACAACATATTACACACTATCTGATCCAGATTCTTTACTCCGGAAGAGATGAACTCCGCGAGTTTCCTTCCATTCTCGTCATTTGCCAGGTCCTTTCTGAGAAGCGAAGCAAATAACTCTATGGTGCCTAAAGGATTTCTGATTTCATGGGCAATACCCACAGCTATCTCACCCATAGCTGCCAGTCGACCGGTCCGCTGGACCTGTTCCTCCAACTTCTTTGTCTTGGTAATATCTTGTACGAGTATTACAAATCCAAATATCTTACCCCTCTGACTCCTGACCGGAGATGAGGACAACCTTACCTGCAAAACGTTCTTATCCTTAGCAGTAATCGTTGTCTCTATACCTAAATGTTCATTTACACCCTTTAAGAATTCAAAATTAATACTGTCTTCGGTCAAGAGAGGGCGGAAAACACTGTCAAAATCCTTTCCCTTGACCCTCTTGAGGCTGAGACCGCTTATCCTCCTTGCAGCTTTATTAAAAATGGTTATCCTTTTATCTAGACCAACGACAATAACCCCTGTAGACAGACTCTCCAGTATGTTATTCAGGTAATTCCTTACTTCTCCCTTCTCCCGAAGACTTTTCTTTAGTTCCCTGTTCTTTTTCTTCAATTCCAGGTCTAAAGCTTTCACCCGCTCTTCAAGATATTCATAGTATCTCTGAAGTCTCTGCGTTGCTTCATTGAAGGAAATGAAGGCATCGTTCAGCAACCGGATATCCTTATTGCTGTATCTGTCTCCATTGTTCAATTTCACTGGTTTCTCCCTGAAAGCCATATAATTAAAGACGATCCTTATATCTTTCTTCCCAATTGATGTGATCTATGGCATACGCAGTCATTGTCTTCCAAAATTCATTACCCGGGTCGTGGGCTAACCGTTCAAGGGTTTCAATTGCCTCCGCTTTCCGTGTCAATTTTCGATAGCACTCCGCAGTCCGAAAGGATACCCACCTAGTCCTCTCACCCCCTGCAAGAAGCTTGCTGGTGTCGGTATATTCTTTGAGGGCTTCAAGATAGCTACGATGATCATAGAGAAAATCTCCGATCTTTATATGACTTTCCAAAATAAAATCCGGCAAGCTCCCAGCTTTTCCATCGTCAGTCTTAAATGAAAGAATCGCGTCTCTGTATGCAGAGATAGCCTTGGAATCATGTCCGATCTTTTCCAGAGCATTGGCAAGGTAGTAATAAGCACGAGGTTCCCAATGTTGTCCTTTTCGCCCTTGCAATGCCGAAAGGTAGACATCTGCTGCTTCCCGAAAACTGCCCTTTCTATAAAGAGTGTCTCCCAGGCGGACAAGAACATGAGGCATATACGGGCTCTCTGGAAACCTGCTCATGAACTTGCGGAACACCGTTTCTGCCTCTTTGTAGTTATCCTGGAAACAACAAATATCTCCTGTCTTGAATGTTATCAGATCAGCGTACCTGCCTTTGGGGTTTGCTTGCAAAGCCCTTTGGTATATCTCCTTAGCGCTACTGTAAAGTCCTAGCTGCAGATAACTCTCTCCAACTTGAGACAGGGTTCTTCCGTCCACAACATCCATAAGGAACGGATGGAAATTCTCCAGGTAGCTCCTTATGACCGAAAAATAATCCTTTTCTTCGTAATGCGAATCGATGGTCTTAACACAGGCTTTCTGCATATAAAAAGAGAGCTTCCAGTATGTAGGTCCCCTTGAAGACATCTTCATTGACCTCTTTAAGGTTGACACGGCCTCCGTGAATCTTTCATGGTCCAAATAGTACAACCCCTCTTTCAGTGATGCTAAACTCCCCAATTCAGAATCCGGGAAACGCTCGAAAACCTCCTTATAAGCATTGAGGGGCATCATATAGGAGTCATAGTCAAATATACGATCCGGGAGGGATAGGCCGGGCGTTTTCAGTCCAATATCAGCCATTGATACCCTTGCCATCCCTTGCATCTTACCGTCTGGACAGTGTGATACTACCTCCGAGTAAAATATCAGCGCCTCCTCCGTTTTTCCCTTTACCTGAAAGGTGTCTCCTATCCTATTCAAGGCCATACCTCGTAAATTATCGTCAGGGAATATATTTATGAACTCCAAAAAGGACTTTCGTGCCTCCCTGTATCCCTTGTTCCGAAAGTATGTTTCTCCGACATTGAATAGCGTCTCAGCATCGGTCTTGAGGTAGTCCGGCCATCTATTCATTGCTTTTCGATAGTGTTGCCGGGCATTCTTGAAGTCTTTCAATCCATAGTAGGCATTCGCTATCCCAAATACCGCCCTTTTCCCTTGGCTATTATCGGGTTGATTACTCAGGAGTTTCTTAAACACCCCTAAGGCTTCTGTAAATTTCTTGTTCTTGAGCATGCTTTCGCCCAACCTGAGCCGGGCCTTCGGAATATATTTACTCTTAGGATATCGATTTATCAAGGCGTTAAAACCGGCTTCCGATTCATAGAAGCAATCCATCCCCCAGTAGGACGCTCCTATCCGAAAGGTAGCACTTGCCCCTCTTTTAGAATCAGGATAAAGCCTCAAAGCAAACCTGTAAGCATCTATCGCAGAACTGT
>JAUXHQ010000206.1 GCA_030621455.1 Deltaproteobacteria bacterium | reverse complement strand
GAAGCAAACGAAATAAGTAGCCGGCAAGCGGTAACCCTGCCCAACTGCACAGGTCGAACTTTTTCTGTCCCACGGGCAATCAACCACTCTCTTCAATCATTCCTTTAATGAAGATATCGCTTATCAATTCGGCAGACGCGGACAGGCTAACCCTTTTCTTGGGTGACAGCACCCAAAACCTTGCAACTTCATCCAGTGCCCCCCAAAAGGCCCTGCTTACAATGGTAGGGTCTATCCCCTTCTTGATTATCCCACCCTTTTGTCCTTCTCTTATTATGGAAGAGATAATCTTCAAATACTCAATAAATTTTTTGTTTACATACTCCTTCATAAACTTACTGCTTTGCCGTAACTCAACCTCCATAATGGCTGCCAGATCCGGATTGTCCTTCTTGGAATTCAACTGAACAACCGCGAACCTCTTCAACTTGTCCAAAAGGTCTTCCTCTTTGTCGATCTCTTCTTTCATATTCTCTATAGCCTTTCCCATCTCTTCTTCAAAGAGTGAGATCAGTATGTCATCCTTATTCTTAAAATAGAGGTAGATAGTGCCATCCGCAACCGCAGCTTCCTTAGCAATCTCCGAGACCTTTGAATTATAAAAACCATTACGGGCGAAAACCTTAATAGCGGCCTGGAGAATTCTCTTATGTTTGTCCTCTGCCTTTGTTGGCACAATCGCCATCTCACCCCTCTGAATTTTCCACAGATCGTCATCATAGACAGAATAGGCTGTCGCCCCATCAACACCCTTAGCAAATAGGCGCTCCGCTCCCGTCCTCATAAACACCTGAAGGAAGATAATGAATGATTACTCATTCAGTAGAAATTTAGCATAGAGGTGATTTACTGTCAAGAAAATTTCTTCTGTATCAACTATAGGTAGGTCTGTATCAAAAGAAAAACGCTGAGCATCCTTCATATATGGAAGTCTATAGATACAAAAAGGTGGTTTCCTCTTTACTTGTATCTCTCCAGGTTTCAGGCCTTGTGTTTCTCTTTACCGAAACCTGACACCGAAAAGCCATGTGAGGGGCAATTTTCATCAGCCCGGAATTTGTCTCTCAGCACCCGCATCTTTGAAAAGTACAAACCGATAAACGAAAGAAGCATACGCTGACACTTATATTTTAGGCTGCAACCATCCCCACTCTGTAACACCTCAGACAGCGGTCTGCCTCGCTCATTGCCTCAAGGGAAGTATATCCTTGCTCTACCTCTTTAAAACTTTGTTTTCTTTCATCAGGTGGAAGCATTCTCACATGCAGCCTTTTTCGGCCTCCTAAAAATCCTATTTTTTCCCTGGGATCGAAAACTTTAACCTCCTCGAATAACTTGTCAAAATAATCATCCTCAGTCGTCTCCAACTGTTTACCGTTTATGAGACGATCGATATTTATCGCGGCCTTTCTTCCACCCGCACAGGCACGAATGAGTGTGGAAGGCCCGGTGACACAATCACCTGCTGAAAACACCTTCGGATTGCTCGTTTCCTTTGTGAAATCGTCCACAATCAGCGTATTCCTTTTGGTTGTCTTTATCTTATCTTCACCTTCAAATAATCCCAAGTCAATCGCCTGACCTATAGCCGGCACGAGAATATCACAGTCTATTACAAATTCAGACCCTTCAATGGGAATGGGGCGCCTGCGTCCGCTTTCATCCGGCTCGCCAAGCTCCATACGAATACATTCAACGCCGACCACCCTTCCTTCTTCTGTCAGGATTTTTGTCGGATTTGTCAAGTAATGGAACTGTACATCCTCTTCTTTAGCATCTTTGATCTCAACATGATCTGCAGGCATCTCTTTTCTTGTCCTCCGGTAAACCAGGTTGACATCATCCTTACCAACCCGGAAAGAGGAACGCACACAATCAATCGCAACATTTCCACCACCCACAACAACCACCTTTTTCCCTTCAGGATAAGGGTCTATCCCCATGTTGATGTCTAAGAGATATTTTACGCCGGGAATAAATCCCTCATAGCCTTCATCTTCTCCCTCGAGCCTCATCTTGGTATTCAATTGAGCCCCTATGGCAATGAATACTGCATCGTTTTCTTCTTCGATGTCGGCTAGTTTAACATCCTTTCCCACTGTGGTATCGTACTTGATGGTGGCCCCCATCTTTTGAATATGCTCAACCTCAAAACCGATGATATCTCTTGGCAGGCGATAATCGGGGATACCCATGGCCGCCATTCCACCCGGTTCTCCCAGTCTCTCGTAGACGGTCACCTCGTGTCCCAAGCGTGCCAGATGATAAGCACAGGTGATGCCTCCCGGACCGGCGCCGATAACTGCGACCTTACCGGTCTTCTCTGAAGGCGTTGCCTTAAATGACGCTTCCCCCTTTTTTCCAAGGCTATTATCCGCAACAAAACGCTTAAGGTGTTTTATTGAAACAGGCTCGTCCAAAATTGTTCGACGACAATGTTCCTCACATGGTCTAACACAGACCCTCCCCACCACCCCGGGAAGGGGAAGCTTCTCTGTAATTATATTTAGAGATTCCTGATGTTTACCTTCCCTTATGCACTCAACATATTTTGGAATATCCAAATGAATAGGGCAGGCATCCTGACAGGGAGCTGTAAGTTGATAGTGGTATCTTCCTTTTGGGATGGGTTTTTTGTCTGCTACCGCCTTATCGAATTCTTTGGCAAAGTATTTCACCGCATCTAAAAGTGGCACCGGACCGGATTGCCCGATATTGCATTTTGAACCTTCCCGAACAACATCACCGATGCGAGTAATAGTCTCCAGGTCTTCATGGGTGCCGTTCCCCTCGCAGATTTTTCCCAGGATATCCGCTAAGACCTTCGTACCAACACGACAGGTAAAACACTTCCCGCACGATTCATCTTGTATGGCTGTTAAGTAAGCCCTACACAGGTCAACAATATTAATGTCCTTAGACCTCAAGACAATGCCATACCAACCGATCAATGCCTTAATGTGATCGTCCCCTCCAAATTGTTGGGGCAAGGAAAGGTTTTCCGGTATCTCATGATCCTCAGGATCTTTCTCCCTGTTGTCTACAATTACCTCTCCCCATGAACTAAAAAGAATATCAGTCATTACTTACTCCACTCCATCGCTATCATTCAATAACCTGTGGAACTAAACGTAGCAACCCTCAAATTCGCCCGCCTCGATCCATATCCATCTCGGAACAAAGACCATCGGCACAGAATGCTTTAACTACCCATTTAAATCTAAGATATCGGGGTTAAAAATTTCCACATTTTATCGAACGCACTCCATTCTCGCCAATAATTCCTATAACCTCTTTCCGTAACTCATCTCGATGGTCTTAACAAGGCTTGTTAAGGTCGTGTTCACAGGAACCGGCACCCCCAACCTCTTGCCTTCATCGACAATAGCCCCATTTATATAACCTATTTCTGTCTTCTTGGCCCCCAAAACATCTTGAAGCATTGATGAAATATTGGTCGCCGTTGCCCGACACACATCCTCTACTTTCCTTACAGGATTGTCATATGCCACCTTAATGCCCTTCACTTCTACAACCGACATCGCCTCTTCCACAGATGCCCGCAAAACCCCTCTTGCCGGTTCATGTTCAACCAGTTCCCCATTCCTAAGCCTGAGAACAGCAGTCAAGGCATTTATGCCCACATTAATCAAGAGCTTGCTCCATATGAGCCCCTCAACGTCATCCGTAATCTTGGTCTCTATGCCGGCTGAGTTGAAGATATCGGATATGATGTTGATCCTCTTAGAAGGTTTTCCATCCAGTTCTCCGATGGTTGTTTCACCTATACCGGCGTGCCTAATATGCCCCGGTCCAAGAACTGTGGCCCCTTGAGAAGTCGTACCGCCAATGACCTTGTCCCTCCCCACAATCTTTGAGATGGTCTCCACATTGCCGAAACCATTCTGTAAAGTGAGAAGGAATGTGTCTTTTCCCATAAGCGGCATTACGTCCTTTGTTGCTTTTTCCGTATCATACGCCTTGACACATATGATGATAAGGTCTGCCTCACCTATATCCCCCGGATTGGTCGTCTGATTTACATGTACTATGTGGTCACCACTTATACCTTCGACAATCAAACCATCTTTACTTATCTTGTCTGCCCTTTCCCGGTGTTTGTCTAGAAGCCACAACTCCTCTCCGGTCTTCGATAGAAAACAGGCGAACAAACTTCCCATGGCCCCTGCTCCCACTATACATATCCTCATGATTTATCTCTCTAATTTCTCTATTACTTTGTCCACCTCTTCCATAATCCCGGAACTCAGCTCAAAGGGTGGGATGCCTCTAAGATCCGCTTCTATTATCTCCGGGTCTGAAGAGATGG
>JAUXHQ010000232.1 GCA_030621455.1 Deltaproteobacteria bacterium | reverse complement strand
CCCGCTCTCTTTATAGGGGCCATGTTAGGCGGGGGGTTTGGCCAGGCTGCGCACCTGGTGTTTCCGGATATCGTCACCCAGCCGACGGCGTTTGTGCTCGTGGGCATGGGAGCCTTCTTTGGCGGAGTGGCCAACGTTCCCATTTCGGCTTTGATAATGGTCTGCGAAATGACAGGTAGCTATGGTTTGCTTGTACCGTTGATGTTGTCATCTTGTATTGTGTTTCTCTTTACGCGTAAGTGGAACTTATATGAAAAACAGGTTCCCTCCAGAATAGATTCACCGGCCCATCTTGGTGACTTTGTGGTTGATATTCTGGCAGGGTTAAAGGTGGAGGACGCGTTAAGCAATAAGAGAGAGATGGTCTTAATCTCTCAGAATATGCCTTTCAGAGAGATATTGGCGCTCGTTACCGATACACCGAATTCTTATTTTCCGGTGATAGATGAAGGGGGAAAGATGGTTGGCATACTATCGTTGGATGACATACGTCAGATAATGTTTGAGGAGGGGTTGAGTGAGTTGGTGAACGCTGGGGACATGATGACGTCTGATGTTATAGTGGTGACCCTTGGTGACGATCTTCACAACGCAATGAGGAAGTTTACGCTGAAAAACATTGAGGAGTTGCCTGTGGTGGATACTGGAGAACCGGACAAGGTAATTGGGATGCTGAGCAGACGGGATGTGCTTACCGCATACAATATGGAGAGACAGAGGAAAGATCTGGGGAAGAGGTAGAAGAAGGTAATGAAGATAAGCAAAGAAGAAGTTGAGAAGGTGGCGGTCTTGGCCCGTCTGGCATTGACTGAGGGGGAGACGGAGACTTTTAGTAGTGAAATGAGCAGCATACTCGATTACTTTGATAAGTTGAAGGAAGTCGATACGGAAAAGGTTGAGCCGACGTCGCACGCCAGTGCAGGGAGGAACGTAATGAGACACGATGAAGTTAGACCTTCTCTTTCGAAGGAGGAGTGTCTGATGAACGCTCCTGATGCCGACAAGGGTTGTCTTAGGGTCCCGAAGATTATTGGATGATTTAAGGATTTGTAGATATGGACTTGTACAGATTAAAGATACATGAATTACAGGAGATGTTACAAAGGGGTGAGGTTAGTTCGAGAGAAGTGACGGAATCTGTATTCAGGAGGATAGACGATGTTGAGGGGAAGGTGGGCGCCTTCATAACCCTGATGGAAGATGAGGGCCTGGAGTGCGCGGAGCTGGCCGACAGGAGGATCGAAGAGGGGAAGCAGGATGGCTTGACGGGGATTCCTCTCGCAATAAAGGACAACATGTGTATGAAAGGCAAGAGGACTACGTGTGGTTCCAAGATACTGGAGAGCTACAAACCACCATATGATGGTACTGTTATCAAAAGCTTGGGGGGACATCTATCGGTTCCTGTGGGCAAGACAAATATGGATGAGTTTGCCATGGGATCATCTACTGAAACATCGTACTTTGGTATAACGAGGAACCCCTGGGACTTGGGGAGGATAGCAGGGGGGTCCAGCGGTGGTTCTGCCAGTGCGGTAGCTGCAGATGAGTGCATTGGAGCCCTGGGATCTGATACTGGAGGGTCCATCAGACAGCCGGCCGCATATTGTGGCGTAGTTGGTTTAAAGCCGACATATGGAAGGGTCTCCCGTTTCGGGTTGGTAGCCTTTGCTTCTTCCCTGGACCAGATAGGACCTTTAACTAAGGATGTACGGGACTGCGCGATCCTTTTAACGGCTATAAGCGGCCACGATCGGTTGGACTCCACTTCTGTGGATATAGCAGTTGAAGACTATGTAAATAGCCTTGACGGAGATATAGGTGGCCTTAGGATAGGGATTCCCAAGGAGTATTTTACCGGGGGGATTGATCCGGATGTGGAGAAGTCTGTGTGGGATGCGGTGAAGGGACTGGAGAAGTTGGGAGCGGCTTACAAGGAGGTTTCTCTATCCCATAGTGAATATGCGCTAGCGGCCTACTATATAATAGCTCCGGCTGAGGCAAGCTCGAACCTGGCTCGCTATGATGGTGTGAAATACGGGTACAGAGCTTCTCGTCCCGAAGGGTTAATCGATATGTACGCAAAGACTCGATCCGAAGGGTTTGGACGGGAAGTGAAGCGGAGAATTATGCTTGGCACCTATGCCCTTTCTGCAGGCTACTATGATGCGTATTATAAGAAGGCATCGCAGGTAAGAACCCTTATCGCGCGGGATTTTGATGAGGCCTTTAAGGAGTGTGATTTGCTTCTCACCCCCACTGTTCCGGCACCTGCATTCAAGATTGGAGAAAAAACGGGAGATCCTTTGCAGATGTACCTTACGGACATATTTACTGTTCCAGCAAACCTTGTTGGGGTTCCGGGTATTTCTGTCCCGTGTGGTTTTAGCAAAGACGGTCTGCCGATCGGGTTGCAGTTATTGGGAAGACATTTTGATGAGGCGACGATTTTACGGGCAGCCTATGCCTTTGAACAACATACCGACTATCATCTCAGAAGGCCATCTCTGGATGCCGGCCGAGGGAAGTAGGCTGTGTTATGTTACTATGCAGACTCATAATATCCACCTTCCCTTCGAGGCCGTCTACGCAGAGCAATCTATTCCGTATGGGCGTTCCTTGATTTTATCATAAACCAGAGAATATAGAGTTCCTTCCCTGTTTTAACATACACAACAGATACCCCTCTTGGGGGGAGCAATACTTTATCTGTGATTGCAGAGGTGGGACCGGAACTCTCCATTGTGCAATTTTTCGTGAAACATTGCTTCCTTTATTTATATCCCCCCCTTTTTTCTTTGAGCTTCTTGAGGACAGATTGTACCTTTCCCTCGCCCGTATTGGGTTTGTCCCTTCTGTCGTCGATCTTAATGGTTGTAACCACTCGCATTATTTCATTTGCAAAAGTTGTTTCGTGCATGCGTCTGATTATGTCCAGTATTTTATCGAGGTCCCCTTCAACGATCGTTCCCATGGAAGTCAACTGGAATTTAAGGCCGGATTCCTTGAGCACAGTTAAGGCATCTGCCACGTATTCGCTGAGACTGGTGCAAGGTGAACCGATAGGTACAACACTCACTTCAACGATTGCCATATCTATACTTTGTCCTTATAGATAGAGATAAAGCGCTTAAGAGAACGATCGTATGTCTTTTCAACCTCCGGAGGAAAGAGACAGGCCGGCAGTTGTTTCATTCGCCAGTGATAAGCCAAACACTCACAGCACTTACCTTTTTTTTCGCACGGCTCATATGTACAGTTACACCGCTTCAAGTTTGCCTCTAGATTCTGGCATTCCATTTTTTGCCTCCTGAAATGTGGTTCAAAATAACTTGATGGTTTTGAACGTTAAGATGGTTTAATTCGCTCCTAACGAACCAAACCATCTAAACGCCTATGGCAGTGCCAGCTTGGTTCCTGGTAGAAGATGGTCTTCATTGTCAATCCTGTTCACCCTTTTCAAATCCATTATGCTGACGCCATGACTTGCAGCGATTTTCCAGAGGCTCTCACCTTTTAGGACGATATGGATCTTTTGGGTTTTTTTCGGCGAGGCTTTTTCTTTGACAAAGGTCATCTTTTTCTGTGAATCACCTGACAGAAACTTTATTATCGCTGAGGACAAGGCCTTTGCGAACCGCTGTTGAAAAGATGCGGTGTTCAACAACTTTTCTTCGTCTGAATTGGACAGATATGCAATCTCAACAAGAAGAGATGG
>JAUXHQ010000275.1 GCA_030621455.1 Deltaproteobacteria bacterium | reverse complement strand
AGGAAAAGCGAAATAGGGCAACCCCTCGATTATCAACACCAAGCCCACTACACTCAAGAAATAACTCAAGTTGTCACTCTCTCCTGTAAGATCATTGACCGGCTATCTTAGTTTTTTCTTTGCCTATTGTCAAGAACATATGAGATGAGGGGTGAGGAGTTGTGAGTCTGATGAGATTCCTATTGAAAGAACCAACACCAAGTGAATCGCCGATCCTACTTCAATGCGGAGACAAATGCTATAATTTTGCTCAGAGGTGTGCCGGGGCCAAAGATCTCTGCCACCCCTGCCTCTTTGAGTTTTGGAATGTCGTCAGGACGAATTGTGCCTCCGAGAATCACAACCTTCTCCTCAACCTCTCTTTCTCTTAGAACCCTCATCACCTCCGGCACCAATATCATATGGTTCCCGGAAAGGGTGCTCAGGCCTATGACATCAGCATCCTCCTGTATTGCCGTCTCAACAATACTCTCCGGCAATTGATTGCCCACATAGATTACTTCCATACCGGCATCACGCATGGCACGCGCCACTATTATACTCCCTCTCCAATGGGCGTCCATGCCAAGACGTGCCATCACGACCCTGATGTTTTCTTCCATCTCTATCCTATCCCTTGGTATAGTTTCTCTCGCTCCCGACACCTAAAAGTCATGTGAGGGGCAATTTTCATCGGCCCAGAATTTGTCTGTTGGCGATCACATCAGAAAAGTGGTGGATCCCATGTGCCGTAACTCTTTTTGATGACCGAAGAAACCTCTCCCTCTGTAACATAGGCCTTTACTGAATCTACCATGACATCCATCAGGTTTCCATTTTCATCACAACAGCGGGCAATGGCATCCAGTGCATGCCGTACCTGCCCTGCATTTCGTTCTCTCTTAATCCTTCTCAGCTTTTTCTCCTGGATTTCAAGGGTTTCCGGGATGTCAAAAAGTTCCAAGGGCAGTTCCTCATCCTCTATCTGATGGCAGTTTACTCCCACGATCGGGATCTTCCCGGACTCAATGGCTTGCTGATACTCATAGGCTGAGTTGGAGATCTCTTGGTGTATCCAGCCTGATTCTACCGCTTTGATGATGCCTCCTAGATGGTCGATTTTTTCTAAAAAGGCGAGGATACTTTCCTCCAGTTGGTTCGTTAAAGTCTCTACAAAATAGGATCCGCCCAAGGGATCTATGGTATGGGTAACCCTTGTTTCCAACTGCAAAATCTGGTTGTTTCTGAGGGCCGTGAGGGAAGATAACTCGGTAGGGTTGCACAGCGCCTCATCATAGGCATCTATATGTACGGATTGCGCTCCACCCAGTACAGCAGATAGCGCATGGTAAGCTGCCCGCGGAACATTGTTTAAGGGCTGTTGAGCCGTTAGCGCGACGCCGGCTGTCTGTACGTGGAACCTGAAGGTCAAAGAACGGGGATTCTCTGCTTTGTAACGTTCCTTCATTATGCGGAACCAGATCCTTCTGGCAGCTCGATACTTGGCAACCTCTTCAAAAAAATCACTATGGGCGGACAAGAAAAAGCTGAGACGCGGAGCAAAACTGTCTATGTGGAGTCCGCGCCGGATAAGCTCCTCGGAACAGGCAATAGCGTTTGCAATAACAAGGGCCACCTCCTGGATAGCCGTACATCCGGCCTCTCGGTAGTTGTAACCCGCGAAACTTATGGGATTCCAACGCGGGGCATGCTTAGTGCAATATTCGATCGCGTCACAGCTTAGTTTAAAGGAAAATTTTGGGGGTAAAAGCTCGGGGGCGACTGTAACGGCAGTCTCCATCAAGAAATCGTTTTGACTCGTTCCCCTCAGGTTACTCAACTCGACACCCCGAGCCAGGGCATTGGCGAAGTACATGGATTGAACCGTGATGTTGCAGATGGGCTGACAGGTTACCAGGGAACTGCTGACAGTCTCTATGGGTATGCCGTCGAACAAGATACTCATGTCCTCGAGGGTATCGATGGCCACTCCCCCACGCCCTGCGTCAGCCCGGGCATAAGGATCAGTGGAATCATATCCCCGGAGAGTGGGATAATCAAAAACACCGTTTATGCCTGTGGCTCCTTCCTTGAGAAGGAATTTATATCTCTTGTTGGTCTCCTCAGGAGGACCAAAACCCGCCAGTTGCCTTAGGGTCCAGGTCCGACCCCGGTACATCGTAGGGTGGACACCTCGGATATAAGGCCCTTGCCCTGGAAAACCCAAATCACGAAGATAATCCGTATCGGCCACATGTGCGGGGGTGTACAGAGGTTCAACAGGGAGTCCGGACAATGTCTCAAAGACCCTCTCTGACCCTTTTTCAACAGTGTCGACCTTTTCTTTCCAGTGATCTTTCTCTCGGATTATCTCCTCAATCGCCTCGTCTTTAAATAGTTTAGACATCATACTTCCTCTGAAAATCTCAGTAAGCTCCGATTCAGATAATATTCTCCTCACTGTTTGAGTCGTCTTCCTCCCGTATTTACATTATGGCCTGCGGATTGGAGAGACCGAGTTTTGGTGAACTGCCTGAGAGCGAAGAGTTCTCTTGATGACCATATCCAGTCTTTATTTTATGGTAATATTATCCTTAATCGCCTCGAAAGTCTTACATCCGATTCCCTTAACCTTCATTAAATCATCTATTTTTTGAAAAAGACCGTGGGTCTTTCGATACTCAATAATCGCCTGGGCGTATGCAGGCCCGATCCCCTTCAGTTGTGTTAATTCATCCACAGATGCCGTATTGATATTCAACTTCTGCAGCGTCGTTTCCTTTGCCTCCTCGGCAAATACATAGGCCTGGGAAACAACAATGGCGAACGATAATACCAAAAACAGGGCAATCATACATCTCATGACCGGTCGCATTTTGTAACCTCCTTTGATAAAAAATCGTTAGCCCACTACTCTCCAATCC
>JAUXHQ010000149.1 GCA_030621455.1 Deltaproteobacteria bacterium | reverse complement strand
TGACACCCTATCTCTCGAATTGAATGTGCGTCGCTATTCTCAAGTATGATTAGATTATACTCCTCTGCCAACTCTTCTATCCTGGCCTCTTGCAGTTGCCACGCTCCGTTCTTTATTTCAACGCCATGGATCTTGTTACCCTCTTCCTTGAGAAATGTGTCGAAGTTGCTCCCGAAAAACGGGTGGGCCAAAAACCTGAACACAGCGTTTTGATCCAGGAACAACTCTACCACGTGCTGCCTGTGAAGAGAGATCTCCTGCCCGGGGATGATAATGGCCTCGCCGGGAAAATGGAGGTCTACTATCTCTTTGACCCTGAACCCATAATCTTTCTTGTCATGGTCGGTGACAGCGATGCCGTCGAGTCCTCTCTCTCTTATCCGTTCGACGATCTTCTTCACCGTTTCTATTTTCGGGATAGAGTCCCCGGTTGATTCGAGACAATGGGTATGTAAATCGATCTTTATCTTCAATTCTCCAGACTTCCTTTCAGACATATAAGCAGTGAACCTACAGGCGACAACATGACCATTCCCTCAGTTACCTCCTTCTTCTCCCGTCTATAGTCTCGAACAGGGCCTGAAGTCTCGTGTCTATCTGCGAATCCTGGACCATTTCGGGATCGATCATATCAGCCTCAATTACAACCCCCGGGATGCCGTACTTCTTGTCGAGGGAGTCTATTTGATCGAGATGGGACTGGTTCCACATCCTGCATGACTTGGAGGAGAACATGACCAGCCCGTCGATCGAATATTTCTCGATCAGCTCGCCTATCAGCTCAATAGATCCCTTTGGGGCCATGTGACATGCCAGGCCCGTTTCCTCCCCGTACACCCAATCCACAACAGTATCAAGAGGATGTTCCGGGTCGATAAGTTCGGGATGGGGAAACATCTCCCACGGGTACCTCCCGCAGAGGCAAACAGCCCCATGCGGAGTGAACTTTCGCATAAACTTTCCCAGGAATGCCCACGGGATCCATCCATCCCAGTATATGCGATACTTTTCCCCCTCCGGGGCCAATGCCGGAATACCCTTTTCATGCCTTTCCTGTAATTCCTTCAAGAGGTCTTCGTAGAACGGTATGCCTGCCGGGTCTCCCATCATATAGATAACCGGGGCCATACTCACGGCATAGTCCCAGAGTGTCCATGTAGCGGGTTTTGTCGCCAAAAACTTCCAACACTCGTTTCTTAGGGTGGCTGTCTTTTTAAGCACACTCAGGATTTCACTCAGCCTGTCATAATCAAAAGGCTTTTCGCATACGTCTTCAAGGTTTGGTATGACGTTTTCCACAATTTGTCTGTAAACGAATTCTCTGATCCTGGGCCGATCTTCCTTATTAAAGACGAACGGAAGCTCGAGAGGGGCAATGCGAAGTCCCATCCTTCTGTAAAAGCTCTCAGAATAATGAGACTGTTCAGTGCAGTAGCGTCCGGCTATCAGCAGATCCGGCAAGGGGAGTATTGCCTGCTCCTTTATGGGCACCCCCTTCTTGATAGCCTCCACCAACCCCATGTGAAGCCGGTGATAGGAACATGTCTCAGGAAGATCCCCTGTCGTCTCCGCCAGCCTCAAAAGTTCATCCGCGGCCCCTATACCGCCGGCGTACGATGCATACCCTGCCATAAAATGGCATTTCATGCCCATAGAATAAGGGAACATGAAACTGGGGCCAGACGCCCACGCAACCTTCTCTCCTCTTTCCTTGGCTGCCCTCAGATCGCCCCAGTGTTTGTCAACCAGCGGCCTGATATTGCCTGTTGCTCGAAGCCGATTTACCTTATATTCTACGCCCATTATACACCCCCTATTGTCTCCACAAATGACTGCAACCTCGTCTTTACCCCTTCCAGGGAGATGATCTCATGTTCCATCTCTATCATCACCTCGGGCACACCCTCCTCCACCATCTTGCTCTTGAAGTCGGGATAATAACATGTGTGAGGAGGACAGTACTTCACTCGTATACTTATGATACCCTTGGCATCATTCTCCTTCATCTGCTTTATGACCTCGACCCCCCAGTCTACATCCCATACTCCCTTGGTGGGGCAGAGGGGAGTTTTGACAAGATAACGATCGGCCAGCGCCTCAATGGGATCACCATTAAGTTTGACCTTATTTGCAAAGTATCTCGAACCCACGTAGAGATCGTCATCCGGAATGATCATGCCCAGATCTTCTATAATGTCGAGGATGTCGAATTGCAGAGTCTGGCATAGACAGCCAACCGGGATAACCTTGATCCTGTCTTTTTTGGGTTCTACACTCTTTTTTTCCATGCCGTTGATGAGCTCTCTCAGCAGTTCATTATGGTCTTCCTTGGGCATCAACATGCTCGACCATACGATTTGCATGACCTCTCTTGCCCTCAGTATCTCTGGTTTTTCTCTCCGTATTTCGTAAACCCTTTCCAGGAGACTGCGGTTTTCATTATATATTTCGATACTCTCCTTGAGGTTGTCATCGCTTATCTTCTTGCCGGTAAAGTCCTCCAATGATCCCTTGAAGGATTCCAGGTCACCCAGCAGGAACGATTTAATTGAATCACCCTTATAGATAGGGGGTAGATACAAGATCTTCTGGTAAGCCGGTTTGACGTTTCTCTCCATTATAAGAGGGAACTCTCCAACCTGGAGACATTGCCTTACATGGAAGACCATCCCGTCCATAAAACTGAGCTTTCCCCTTACCGCATCATCTACAAAGCTCCTGGTAATACCGCAATCATAAGCCGGTACGTGGGCGTGCCCCCATGTTACGGACTCATTGCCCCTCCATATTACCACCGGGATCAAACCGGCCGCGTGGACGATCTCTTCCGGAACATACATGGGGAAGCACCCTATGATCTTTTTTTGCGTTCGGTCTTTCAATCCGGCAACGTAGGCGTAGGGGTCCGATGTGACCTCTACTATCTTACTCAATGCCTTTTCCATATTACTCCCCTTTCCTTGGCCTTCTTCGAGTTAACACCTCTGTCTCGCCCTTTTCTCAAAGGCCTATATGTAGTTCATAGTCGCCAACTATTTCCTCCTTGCGTCGATCGTCTCGAGCAGCGCCTCTATCCTCGTTCGCATTTGATCTTCAGCGAACATGGTAGAATCGATCATATCTCCGTCGATGACAACCCCAGGGATACCGTATTTTTTCTCTATATTGTCAATGATCTCCTGTTGACCCAGGTTCCACATCCTGCAAGTCTTCGACGAGAAGAAGAGCATTCCGTCAATAGAATACGTCTCTATGAGCTCCTCGATTTTATCTTGCCCTCCCCATGGCCCATCGTAATAAGACAAGGTATTTGGGCTTGTGTAGATCAGTCTTATCCACTCGTGGATGATATCATCGGCTTCCGGGTCTATATCATCAGGGTGAGAGAAGAACTCCCATGGATACCTCCCGGCAATAGGGATAGCCCCGTGCGGCACCATGATGCGAAGAACCTTTCCCAGGAATGACCAGGGAAGCCACCCGTCCCAGTACAAGCGGTATTTTTCGCCGTCAGGATGGACCGCGGGGATATTCTTCTCCACCCTTTCTTCCAGTTGCTTCAAGAGGTCCTGGTAATATTCGAGGCTTTCGGGTTTACCCATTGCATAAAATATCGGGGCTATACTAACGCCGTAATCCCAGAGCGTCCATGGGGTGGGCTTTCTCTTAAAGAACTCCCAGCACTTATTCCGAATTATACAGGCCTCTTTCCACGACCTAAAGATATTCCGCATGTTTTCCTCATCAAACTTACTGCCGCTCACCTCCTCTATGGCCGGAATAAGGGTCTCCTTGACCTGGTTGGTTACGAACTTCTCCAACCTCGGCAGGTCGTCCCTGGAACGGGCCGATGGTAGCTCGATTGTCACAGTTTTCATGCCGAACCTCCGGTGAATCGCCTCCATATAATGAGACATCTCAGTGCAGAACCTACCACCGATAAGCAAATCGGGAGTGGGGAGGATCACCTGGGGATTGCTTACCGGCCAGTCGTTCATTATCATTGCAGCCATCCCCGTATGGAGGCGGTGATAGGAACATGTATCCCTCATCTCCCCAAATCTCTCAGCAGCTTCCAGAACCTCATCTCCCATACCTCTTCCGCCACAGTAAGCCGCATATCCTGCCATAAAATGTGACGCTATATTCGGAGTGGCATATGGGTATATGAACATGGGGCCCGAGCACCATGCTATCTTCATGCCCTTATCTTTTGCTTCCCGAAGTTCATTCCAATGTCTGTCGACGAGGGGGCCTACCCCTGAAGTGTCAAGCTTATTTATTTTGTACTCCGTACCCATCTTATACACCTCCTATCATTTCCTTGAAGGATTGCAGTCTGGTTTTTATTCCCTCATAGGAGATAATCTCATGCTCTACCTCTACGAGGACCTCGGGAATACCAGCATCTGCCAACACCGTTTTGACATCCGGATAATAGCAAAGGTGGGGAGGACAATACTTGGTCATCAGGGTTACAATGCCGTCAGCGTTGAGCCTCTTTACTTTGTCTACCAGCTCCTTCCCCCAGTTCACCTCAACCTCTCCCCTTGCAGGGTCTACCGGGGTCTTGATGAAGTGACGTTCCGTCAGCGCCCCTATGGGGTCATCCGTTATCTCTGCGTCATTTGCAAAATATCTGTATCCAACATAGATATCATCGTCCACAGGGATCATCCCAAGGTCTTCTATCATGTCGAGGAGTTCGACCTGGGGATGGATGCAGAGGCATCCGGAGAGGAAGACCTTCTTCCCCTTCACCGGCTCATACCCATTATTCTCCAACCGTGAGATCAGGGCTTCGAGCAGTTTATTGTGATCCTCTTTCAGCATCAACATACTCGACCACACGACCTTGAGGACATCCCTTGCCGGCATGATCCCGGGTTTTTCTCTCCTTATATCATATAATCTCCTGAGCAAAGAGCGATTTTTGTTGTAGATACGAATGCTCTCATTCAACTTCTCATCCGTTATCTCTTCCCCGCCGAACTCCCCAAGGTTCTTCCTTAGTCTCCCTAATTCATCGCTGGTGAAATCCTTAGAGGCCTTATCTTCATGGTATATTGGCGGCATATAAAGATATTCTTCAAAAGCCGGCGGCATATTGTTTTCTATGATAAAGGGAACTTCCTGCGATTGCAGACATTCCCTTAAGAAGACCATGCCGTCCATGAACTTCAGCTTCCCTTTGACAGCGTCATCCACGACGCTTTTGTTCATCGGGCAATTATAAGGGGGCACATGCGCATATCCCCACGTGATGGCCTCATTGCTCCTCCACATTACAACGGGGAGCATCCCTGCCGCATGCACTATCTCCTCCGGCAACCACATGGGGAATATACCGATGACCTTTTTTTGATTCTTCTCTTTCCATTCTTTAATGGCGCTATAAGGATCTGATGTATATTTAACGAACCCCTTCATTATCTCTTCCATAAAATCTACCTCCTCACCTCGTTAGTTTCCTTCCGGAAATAATACTTTTCCG
>JAUXHQ010000096.1 GCA_030621455.1 Deltaproteobacteria bacterium | reverse complement strand
TCATCTGATGGATCAAAAGACATATCATGTATAAACTTCTCCTCAACCGTGGTAGGGACAACCACTATCTTTCCCTTACCCCCCTTACCCGGTTTGATCAAGCGCCCCACGCGTATCTTTCTGGGGAATCCGTCTTCTTCTCTCTGATTATCTCTTTCCAGTAACTCATCTATGGATTGGAGCCCGCTTGTATAAGACCCTCGATGCACCTGCATCGCCTGCAATATGAAGGGGTCGCTGTATTCGTAAGGATTATCCGATGCACGCAAGAACCTATTTGGCCTTGCCTTACCTACATCCGGTGATTCACAGGGGCGTTCGTGGACACGCTCGTCTTCAAGCTCCACGAGGATTCTCTTTTCCCGATCAGGTTCAAGACCCCTCTCTTTAATTGTATTGAAGTATCTCAGCAGTCTTGGGTCCATCTTGCCTCTACCTCTCATCCTCCTGAGTACAGAAATACTCGATGGTTTTCTGCGCGCATGTCTTGCAGTAATTCAGTTTGTTCAGCATGGTATCGATCATACGGTCGTACAATTTTTGGTTTTCTTCATTGGTACGATTGGCCAGTGCACCGATGAGGCTTCCTGCACCGGCGATATCGGATTTGAGCCGTACGTCGGTGACCGCCTTAACCAGTTCCAGATTATCCATGAAATCGTAATTTGGATCAACGGAAAGCTTCTGACCATAAATCTTTCTGATAGAAGTCCTGAACGTCTCTCGCTGCTCTTCCGTCTTGAGCCCCAGTCTTTCTTCAACGCTCTTTATGTAGCGTTCATCGACCTTCATCGCCTTGAGTTCGCCGGTCTGAGGATCTTTATATTTCCACATCTTGTCCGGACCAAGATTCTCTGCGTCAATGCCGATGATCATGTTCACATAGTTCATAACGTCCTTTTTAATGGCAAGGGGTTCATCCATATAAGCATTGAACATCTCGGTCATGATACGTTCGCGATAGAGACCCTTGGCCGTCTTGATATCCTCCAGGTACTTGGTCCTGTCATTGGCTTCCGACACATAGTCAAGGACGATCCGTTCAAGCGCTTTGTAAACATCGTAAGAGAACATGCAGCGCCCTTCATTTGTTTCAGAGCTTTCCAACATTAGTTGTATGGCCCTGCCCAGGTTCCGCTGTCCCAGGCCTTTTTGGCCGAACCGGTTTGTGATCTCCGGGTCCTGGTTAAGGGTGTCTATGACCTCGGCCAGGGTCTTGATACTCTTTTCTCCCGCAATTTCACCTGCGGCCAGTTTCATCGTCTCGACAGGGGTGAGTTTTTCGGATCTGGGGAGACGGGTGAGGACAACCCCGACCGATGCCGCATAATTGAGGTTCGGGTCTTGGTGGAGGTTCTCATTGTCGATAGTCGTCTTGGTTTCACTTCCTATGGCGTATGAAGTGAGTTTACCCTGAAGCTTGTAGTCAGTATTATGGGAAACATACGAGAGCCGACACCTGTCAATAATCGGCGCCTCTTCCTTTTCAGCGAGAAACCTGTTGAATTCCGAATTGTTGCTTGTTGCGATGATCAGGGTATCGATAGGCCACTTGAAACCGTCGATTTCAATGGTGCGGTTTTGAATGACTCCTAAATAAACCTGAACAAGGTCCCTCTTGTTTTTGAATATTTCATCGCTGAAATGGATGCCTCCACCGGCGACACGTGCAAGTGCGCCACGTTTCAGATCAAAGCGATACGGGTTGTTCGTATCGGTTATGTGAAGTAATCGCTGAATCGACTCTTCCCCGAGGAGATCAACAGACGAGGAAGTGATCTTGTCTTTTGCCGGATACTTCCCGGTAATGGTTCCCAGGCTTTCGATAAGGGGCACCGGGACAATCTCCACGAGCTTGAGCATCTCTTCCATGTTGCCGTCCGTGTAATTCCGTATGTCGTTCCAGATATATCCACTGCACGCGCCAAGAGGACGGTAGTTATTATAAAGTTTCTCAATTTGCTTATCAGAAAATCCAATCTCTCTTGATAGGAATCCTTTACCCCCCTCAGGGGTTTCGAAGAGGTTCATACCGAGAATCATCGGGTCTTCGTAAGTTTGGGATTCAATGGTTGTAATCCTTCCGTAACCGTCAAGCTTATCGAGGTTTTGGAATTTAAAGGTGTATTTCCTGTTTTTATCTTCAGACAGGAAACTCCGGTACCTGGCACAGAGGAATTCAACTAAGAATGTCTTACCGTTCCCAGGCTCTCCAACCAGCACGTAAGCCATTTCTTTAGATGAGCCCCCCTCGGCGGCATCCTTAACAAAAGAGACTAAACTGTTGATCTCATCGTACATGCCTATGATATGCTTTGCCCCACTGCGGAAGATTTTGTAGTCGTAAGTTGTTACACCTTTTACGACAACCTTTTCAATCTTATTTTCCAAGACCATCCTTGCGACGCCCTCAAAGGCGTTTTCGAAACACCTTTGTCCTTCCTTTACAGCGGTCAAATGGTGTTTGAGCGTTCGATCTTTTCTTATATCAGTCATTTTGCCTCCTTCCTCTTTTAATCATAATTTTACCAAATAAGGAATACAATGACAATAAGAAAAATCGGGCTTGGTTCTAATTTCGACCAAAGTATCAGGAAGCCATGGGGGGATCTCTTCCTCTCTTTTCCTGTTGCTATTCATGGAGGGTTCATGTATTTATGAAATCTGTGAGTTGTGAGGCTGTTTAGAATTGCTGATCGCAGAAGATCTGATTTGACATAAGTAAGCACTGGTTGTCCCTTAACAGGAAGGAGTTCGATTTGCTACGCAGTGAGATTATGACCCGTTTGAAAGCAGTTCCATTGGAAGAGGCGAAGGAGAGGTTGTTTGGTGATTTTCGACTGGATAATAAGAAGAAAGAGGAGGTGATCACAAGCCTTTGCTCGGGCCACCATTTGCTTATACTCGGACCTCCGGGGAGCGGCAAGACGGTACTGGCAGAGAAGATCAGTGGCATCCTCCGGGATATGGAAGTCGTAAAAGATTGTCCAATAAACTGTCATCCTGAAAACCCGTCTTGTCCGTGGTGTGCGGAAAGGAAGATAAATTCGGAGATAACACTTCAGATAGTGTCCGCTTCTCAGAGGGTGAAGAGAGTTCAGGGAAGCCCCGAGTTGCTTCCGGAGGATTTGATAGGGGGGATAGATCCGGGAACCGCCCTTGAGTACGGTCTCTATGATATAAGAACTTTTTCGCCCGGTAAGCTGCTGAGATCGAACCGGGGGTTCTTGCTTCTCGATTTTGTGGATCGGATACCGGAAAGGGTATTGAATGTCATTCTCTGCGCCCTGGAAGATACCATAACCATTGGCGGTCACGAAGAAAAAATCCCTCTCGATATTTTGATCGTTGCCACGGGCGGAGAGGATGCGCTCAAGTCTCTGCCGATAGACATGATAGACCACTTCGATATTATGGAACTGCCTTACATGGAAGACTCCGCTAGAGAGAGCGATATTGTCTTCCACGGAAAGAATCTGGATGATGGTATCAAGGACAAGGTGATCGATATTATATACAAGACGAGGAACCACTCGGATGTGAAAAGGGGGGTCAGTACCAGGGGGGGCATGAGATTCGCCGAGTTGCTACCTATATACAAACGTATAAGCTTGAAGGATGATGATGAAATTCTTAGAACTGCCTCAACTGTATCTTTGCCGCACAGGATTACCGTGGCCCCTCACGCGGAGGCAGTAAGGAGCCCCGGGGAGATAATCGAGGAGATAGTGGACGATGTCCTCGGTGGAACACGCAGGAAGGAAGATGTCGTTGCCTTGACTGTAGACGAGATACAGGATCTGATAGAAGAAATGGTGAGGGTGGAGAGGTTCAAACGGCCCTTGAGGATGGGTTATTTCGACCTTTTGCTGAGAAGGATCCACAGGTTTCCCGACTCACAGCTAGCCAGGACACATAAGAGGGTGGTTGATAAACTCGATGAGGATGTTAGATCGGGTAATATAGAGGATATGACCGAGAAAATCCTCTGGGAGATCGAGGAGAAGCGCAAGGATAGGGACAAGATGTTTAAAGAATACATGAAGAGACTCGAAGAACTTGCCCTTAAGAAGACCATCGATATGCTGGAGGATAAGAACATCCTTGAAAAGGGTGAAGAGGGATGGGACATAACGAGGAAAGCGGTTTCGATGCTACTTGAAAAACTGGTCCCAAGGCACTGGGACTATTACAATTCATCCGGGGAGGGGAGGCATAAGACAGGGAAGAGGTTGAACTTGGGTGAGGGAAGGATAGTAGGCCTCAGAAAATACAGGTTAGGAGACAGGTTTAGAGATGTGTCCGTAAAGGATACTGTTAGGGAGGCTATTAGAAATCGGCGGAATTATATAACGAGAGAGGATATAATGGTATGCAAAAAAGACATCAGGAAGAAGTTGGAGATCGTGATAGCCATGGACCTCTCCGGCACCATGTCTCAACTGGATAAGCTCTGGTATGCAAAAGAGAGCGCCATAGCGCTTGCCCTGGCCTGTACCCACTACAAGGATAGGATCGGCATAGTAACTTTTTCAAACATGGCCGATATCATAGTTGAGATTACCCGTAATCCGTATGTGGTGGCAAGGAAGGTTTTGGACCTAGAGCTTCATGAAAATGCCTTTACAAACATCGGTTATGGGCTATCAAAGGCGCGGTCACTTCTGATTCAGCAGAACAAAGGCGAGGCAAAGCGACATATAGTCCTGATCTCTGACGGAGATGCTAATGCACCCAAACCCTTTCCGGGGAGGTACTGCATAGATGAAGCGGCAAAGGCTATTCGAAAAGGTATAACCATATCCTGTGTGTGTATCAATGAGAAGTCTGCAAATCCGCGGCTAATGAGAGAGATCTCAAGGATAGGGAGAGGGAGGGTCTACATGATAGGGGGAACGGAGGAACTAACCCCTGTTTTGCTCGAAGAAAGGACCCATGTTTAGTTTTAAGTACCGTATGTATGGTAGGCCACAACATATCCCACCATCATAAGCCCGGCTAAAATTAATGAACTCATAGAGCCTGCGTCATCATGAGGAGGATCCTCCCCAACTCTTGCCAGTGATCTCCATGCACCGTTTACGCTCATGTGCCAGAGCTTCGTCCAGAGTGGCGTTGCTCCTGAATTCCATCAGGTCTTTTTGGACTGCCAGCACGTCCTGATTAGCGGCGCATATGTCCATAGCGATGTGCCTTGAACGTTCCATAAGTTGCTCGTGAGGCACCACTTCATTGACGAGACCGCATCGAAGCGCACTTTGGGCTGAAATCGGTTCACCCGTAAAGGAGATCTGCTTGGCCATGCGCAGACCGACTGCCTGTTGGAGGAGCTGTGTCATTCCCCATCCGGGGCAGATCCCTATCCTTGCATGCGTGTCTCTGAATGAGGCGCGTTCGGAGGCAATCAGAAAATCACAGTTTAAGGCTATTTCAAGCCCCCCGGTTATGGTGTGACCGTTGATCACTCCTATTATGAGTTTTTTGCACGCGTGAATCACATCCATAAAATCTGTGCCGTCGCCCCGGGGATTGAGCAGGTTGTCTGTTTCGACAGCTGCAAGATCGATACCCGAACAGAATGAGTTGCCGTTACCTGTAATTATCCCAACCATGATCTCATTATTGCCGGCTACCTCTTCAATACAGTCAAAGAGGTGTATCAGCAGGTCCTGGTTGATGGCGTTACTCCTATGAGGACGATTCAAGGTAATGATTCCTATCCCGTTTTCAATCTCGAATAGCACCGGCTTTTCCATATTTGGTCTCCTTTTCATAACTTTTCAAAGACTCAGAGGTGGTTCTCACCCCGGCTTTTTAAGAAGTTACCCTTTTTGATTTATCGAATCAAATAATGACCAACCGCTTCATCACAAAAAAGCCCGACAACCGGCAAACTGAAACGAAAAAAAGTTACACGTAAATGGTATCGCCGGAAGTCTCTGCACCCACTCCCTGGATTCTGTCCGGGGGATAAAAGCGCTAATATGTCCTGACAAGACGGAAACCGATAGAGCTGCCCTTAAGAGCCGGAAAGCTCCTGCCACGATTGGCTGAGCGGCAACTGCGCGCGCTAACGTCCCAACTGCCGCCCCTGAGAACTCGAAATGAGCCATCAATCGACCCTTTGGGATCACTAACATGGCTCGAGGGATATTTGCCGTATCGATCCTGGCACCACTCCCACACATTGCCATGCATGTCAAATAGCCCCCAGACGTTGGGAGCAAAGCTTGTCACAGGTGCAGTTTTCTCGCGGTATCCTCCCTCCGAACACCCAGACAAGGGAAATCTGCCGTCATAGTCGGCATGGTCGGTGCTCAAACATGCACCAAACGAAAACGGTGTATCCGTTCCTGCACGGCTTGCAAACTCCCACTCAACCTCCATGGGTAACCTATACTTGTCTGTTCCTTCTCGGTGGTTAAGCTCCTGGATAAATTCTTGGACATCGTTCCAAGATACGGTCTCAACGGGTAAGTCATCCCCTTTGAAATGCGACGGATTGTCGCCCATTATCATTTTCCATTGAGTCTGAGTAACCTCTGTTGTCTGCATAAAGAAGGGTAGGGTGATTGTTACCCTGTGCCTGTCCTCATCGCTTTCCCTCCCCTCTTCATTAGAAGGACTCCCCATCACGAAGCTCCCGGCAGAGATCATCACGAACGCCATACCAATAGAATTTGTGAACCTCTCTATTGATTTTCGCGTTGATGGCGGTTGAGCATAGGTTAGGGACAAATCTTCAACGAATAGAGAGCTCGGTAAGGATAGAAGGATAGCAATTACAATTAATGAGATCATTTTCATGAAAAACTCACCTCGCCCCTTATCAACTGTCGACCAAACATACAAAATTCATTGATTCATGTCAAGAGGGGGCAATCCTAAACTAATCTTTTTGTCACGATCTCTTTTTTCGTGGGACCCCAATGCTCGTCTCTTTATGACCATTTTTTACCTTGACATGAACTTTTACCTGTAATAGTGTCGTTTATATTGATGTACGGTGTAGATATCACGAACAGCCTTCAAGCTTTTTAAATCTGTCAGAAATGGGGCGATTAGCTCAGGGGATAGAGCGTTGGTCTCCGGAACCAAAGGTCGTGGGTT
>JAUXHQ010000133.1 GCA_030621455.1 Deltaproteobacteria bacterium | reverse complement strand
GATACAGGTAAGGATTACCGATACACTGCGATGGAAAAGGCTTCTATTCAAAACAGCCATGAAGATCGGTTACAAGATGACCTATTTTGCAGAAAAGAAGAAGATGCCCAATCTTTTGTGGAGAGGATTATACCTTTTTGCCAACCTGATCGCCCTTAGGTCCTTAAGGCACAGAATGGGGTTTGCAAAAACCAGGGTGGGCTACACGGCTGGAGCCGCAGTGAGTCCGGATGTAATCCGTTTTTTTCATGCCATTGGATTGAACCTCAAGAATATATACGGTTCCACAGAGGCAAGCCTTGTTACAATCCCCAGGAGTACCGATTTTAAATATGACAGCGTTGGACCTCCTATACAAGGATGTGAAGTGAAGATAGTTGATGGAGAGATACTTGTAAGAAATCCGGGACTCTTCTCAGGTTATTACAAAAACCCTGAGGCCACAGAAGAAAAGATGAAAGACGGTTGGTACCATACTGGGGATTCCGGTTTCATTGATGATGAGGGGCACCTGATCTACTGGGACAGGTTGGATGAGCTTTTGGAGTTGAAAGACGGTGAAAGATACTCCCCTCAACATATCGAGATACGCCTCCGTTTCAGTACATATATCAGGGACTGTATGGTCATGGGGGGTAAATCGCGTGATCATGTCTGTTGTATAGTGAACATAGACTATGAAAATGTGGGTAAGTGGGCAGAGAAGAAACGTATAGCCTATACCACATTTGTGGATCTTTCCCAAAAGCCCGATGTGGCCGATCTGATAAGACGTGAGATCAGAAAGGTCAATAAGACGATACCCGGATTCGCCCGTGTGAAAAGGTTCGTTAACCTCCATAAGGAATTTGACCCTGATGAGGCGGAGTTGACAAGGACAAGGAAGTTAAGGCGAACCTTTGTTGAAGAGCGTTATAGGGATATCATCGAATCCCTGTATCAGGACAAAGAGGTTGTCAGTGTGGAGGCCCCTGTAACATACAGGGACGGGAGAAAGGGAGTTGTTAAAACAGGGGTCAACATACATAGGGTTGAATAGGTGACTTCTCAAAATCTCACCGAAAAAAACCTAATCTATGATAGTCCGAGGTATAAAAAGATGAGAGGGATGAAAGAATGATCACCTTTGTTCAGCTCCTTATCAGCGGGATAGCTATCGGACTAATCTATGCCCTGGCAGCCCTAGGTGTAGTAGTAGTCTACAAGGCAACAAAGGTGCTCAACCTGGCCCCGGGGGGGCTGCTCCTGATCTGCGCATACCTGGCATGGATGTTCCTTGTCCAGTTAGGGCTTCCCATCCCTATAGCCATAGCGGCAGCCATTGGCGCAAGTGCGATCATCGGATGGTCTGTTGAGCGATTTACACTTCGTCCACTGATAGGGCAGCCTATTTTGGCCTCTATTGTCTTGACCAATATGATATGGTTCTTTTTCCGAGGTTCTACGTTCCTCTTTTGGGGCGGGAACCCCAGAATGTTTCCCAAATGGCTTGCCGGCAGCTCCACGCTCTTTATAGGCGGGATAGGGATACCACAGATAATGATCTGGTGCATAGTCATTAGTGTGCTTACAATAACAGCCTTGATGATTTATTTTAAATTCACCCGGTCAGGGTTGGCCATGAGGGTAACCGCTGAGGATGTTATAGTCGCTGAAAATTTGGGGATTAATGTAACAAGGGTATTTTCCAACACCTGGATCATCTGCCTCCTCCTATTCCTCATAACGGCCTATTTCGTCGGGGCGATTCAGGGGGTGAGCCAGGACTTGGATTTTATAGGGGTCTATGGAGTGATTGTTGCGCTTCTTGGGGGCCTGGAATCTTTCCCTGGCGCCATTATTGCCGGCCTGGTAATAGGCATAGTCCAGTCCTTGGCAGGAGGTTACCTTGCAGGCGTATTAGGTGGCGGAATAGCTGAAACAGCTCCTTTTATGGTCATGTTCTTTACGAGCTTCTGGCGGCCGTATGGCTTCTTTGGATTGGAGAGGATAGAGAGAATCTAGTTGGTGGTCTGATTTATTTTATAGGTGTGCACTATAGATATCCGGGGGTAGTTACATGAAAGGAAGACCTTGTGGAGTTTTCGACGTAAAGTACAGCCAGGACAGGGCCATCTTGCGAACCAAGACCCACTGGACGCTCTTTATCGGTTTTCTCATCCTTCTCTTTACCCTTCCCCTTTTCCTCAATACTCACCTGTTAAGTATGGGAATTATAATCGGCACAACAATGATAGCCATGTTCGGAGTACAGATCATGGTAGGTTACACTTACCAGATCACCCTCGGTCATGCGGGCTTTGTGGGTTTCGGGGCCTATGTGTCCGCATTGCTCACCCATCATCTAGGTTGGAATTTCTTCTTTGCCCTGCCGCTGGCCGGCTTGGGTGCTGCCGCGTATGGGTTGATTATAGGCACGTCAACGCTGCGTTGCAAGGGGCTTTACATGGTAATTCCTACGTTCTCTGCCCACTTTATTTTCTTCTATCTGGTGAATGAGGTCTTCAAGAAATGGACTTTTGGGACAGAGGGCATTGAGTGTGCTTCCCCTGTCTTCTTTGGGTTCACTTTTGACAATGACTTGAGCTACTTTTATCTGGTTGCTACAATGACTCTCATAGTAGGGATTGGGGCAAAGAACCTAATGAGAACAAAGTGCGGGAGGGCCTTCGTAGCGATCCGGGACAATGACGTAGCCGCCGAGGTTATGGGTATAAATATCTTTCGTTACAAGCTCCTTTCCTTTGCAGTCGGGAATTTCTGTGCGGGGATAGGCGGTGCGCTCTGGGCACACTACGTCACTTATATCAACACAGAGTTTTTTCCGGTCCTCGATACTATTTATTATGTGGCGTTTCTCGTTGTAGGAGGTATGGGATCCATTATGGGAGCGGTCTTTGGGGCTCTTTTCTGGAGGTTTCTCGGGGAGGGTGTCAACTACGTTGCCCCGTTTCTGGATGCGGTCCTTCCGCTGAGTGCAGGCAATGTCATATCCTCTATGGGCTTGATTTTATTCTCTATTGTGACAATTTTCTTTTTGATCCGTGAACCGAGAGGGATCGCTCACTGGTGGGAGCTGTTTAAACAGTCGTACAGGCTCCATCCATTCAATTATTGACAGAATAGCTGTACTGTGCATGGTCATAAACCAGGAACTTTTTAGCCTTGATTTTCGTTTCGGATACTTCTGTCATTGCGAGCGAAGCGAAGCAATCTCGTTAAAAGCGCAAAGATTGCCTCCTCGCTCGTTCCTAGACAAGCGAAGGGTAGACTACTTGGAACCCTGAAATCTGGAGTGACAAGAATATAGTGTAAACAATATATGAGGGATGCCCATTTCGTTGAGAGAGAGAAAGGGGGAACTTAAGCATGAGAAGGAGCGTAGTGTCAGTAATGTTAGGGTTGATCCTCTTCGTTGGTTGTGCGAAAATCCAGGAAGTCAGGCTCCCCCCCAGGGATGTCAAGGTTGGATTGAAGAGCGTGACAGTAAAGCTTGGGGCAGAGAAGATCCTCAGCGACAAGATACTGATTGACAGGAAACTTGCCAAGGTCAAATCAAAGAGCGGGTGGCTCAGGCTCCTGAGTGCGGGTGAGGGAAGGGAGATGACGCCGGTTGAACTTCCGGATGCTGCACTCATGGCTCTCATACCCAAGGCTGAACTTATTGTCACTTTTGAGGCTACAAACCCCAATGAATTCAAGGTTCTCATCGGTAGTGTGGCTTTCGGCCTTTCTGAAGAAACGATTGTCTTCTTCCCCCCCAAAGCCGGCACAGCACAGTTGTGGGTAGATATCCCCGCAGGAGAGACGATTGAGTTCGATATCCCTATGACCATACTCAAGATACCTTCGCTTGCAACGATTGCCTGGCCTGCGATAGAGAGCGGTAAAGCGCAGTGGAAGGCGAGGGGGACTATTGTGGTAGTGTCGGAGGAGATACCCTCGGGGGGCATGAGACAGAGGTTCGAGACCGGGAAGGTGGGTACTTCCATGCTCGAGAGCGAAGAGAAATAATCATCAGGACAAGGAGGTAATGCGCGGTGAAAAATAACATAATTAGGTCAGTTCTGTCTGTTTTCATCTTCATATTGTGTGCGTTTACAGTTGCCTGTACTCCGAAGGAAGAGACGACAAAACCTGCAGTTATACATTATGGGATCGTCGACCTGACCGGTGCTTACGGCACCCTGGTTCCGGATCTTTGGGAGGGGATGCTCGATTATTACAAGTTGGTTAACGAGGAAGGAGGGATCGACGGTTACCCTGTGAAACTGATCTGGGGGGAGACCGGAAATATGATGGCCAGGACATGGTCCCATTATAAAAGGTATAAACGAGCAGGTGCTCAGTTATTATGGCTGGCATCTTCTCCTGATGGAGAGGCATTGAAAAGGACACTGGTGAAAGACGAGATATTCTGTCCCCTCAACTATGGTCAGAGCGATCCCCAGATATATCCGCCTGCATGGATTTACATAGATGGCCCAAGCTATGGTGACGGTTTTGCTGCATTCTTGAGGATGGCAAAGGAGCAGTGGGATAAAGAGGGGAAAAAGGGCACAATGAAGGTCGGTATCATCGGACCGGATACGGCATACGGCAGGGCTGCACTTGAGCCAGGGCAGAGGTTTGGGAAGAAGATAGGTGTTGATGTTATAGGTCAGGAATATACGCCTGTCATCCCCATAGATTTAACACCCCAGGTTTTAAGGCTCAAGAATAAAGGTGCAGACTGGATATGGCTACAGGGGTTGAGTCAGATAGCCACCGTGTTCATGAAGAACATGCATTCCCTTGGGCTACAGGGGAAGATACCGGTTGCCGGCTTTTGGTGGGTGAGCGGTGCTGATATGCTAAGGCGTATCGGGCCCGACTTTTCTGAAGGTTACATATTCGACAGTTATAATTACATGCCTCAGGTAGAAAAAGATCATCCAGGAGTCAAGAAGTGCAATGAGATGCGTCTGAAATATCATCAGAAGGAGGCAAACGAGGTCTATGTCAGAGGCGTGAGGGCGGCGCAGTTCGTAATGGAGCTGGCCAGAAGAACGCTTGGGAAATACGGACATGAGGGTCTTACTGCAAAGAACTATATGGGTATGATGGATACCTTCAAAGACTGGAAAACTCCATGGGACCTCGGTGCCCCTTTTCACATTACGCCTAATGATAGGAGGACAGCCAAGAAATTGCTTTTCTATCAGGTTAAAGATGGGAACCTGGTAAGGTACAGCGACTGGGTAGATATCCCCCACATCTACCCTGAGAACATGTCTCACCTCTTTGAGAATAACTTATGACTTATTTAACCCTACAGCGTTACTTAAGGTGATTTGCCCGATGTATTAATTCTATAATGGACTGGATTTTTCGGACCACTAGTTAAGAGTCATTCATTGTGCTAGGAAGAAGTGGAAAGGAGGTCCAGTCGGCCCATACCGGAGCCAGAACACGACCATAGAGGCTGGGACCGCCCGGGTGAAAGCCCTCCAATCGGTCGATGGCGTGGAACCGGGATGTCGGATCATCGAAGGTTAAAAGCTCTCCCCACACGGGGCCCCAGTCGCTCGGCGTGGCGCTTTCCGGGACTGGTTCGAGGTGTAGGACGCCAGTTCCTCGGCAAAGCGCGCCTGTATGGCCGTGTCGGACAGCGCCAGGATTCCTCGTCCTCACCAATCGGGAACCCTTCGATCTTGCGGAATTCCGGGTCCTTGAGCTTTTCGCGCAGTTTTTCCAGGAAATATTCCCGGCGCTTCTCGTCATTTTCAAAGGTCATACCCAGGCATTCAACAGAAGCCCGTCGTTTAGCCTCCAGTTCCTCTTCAAAAGATTTCTCGAACATATCCCTCTGTCCCG
>JAUXHQ010000289.1 GCA_030621455.1 Deltaproteobacteria bacterium | reverse complement strand
CATTGCAAGGTATTGCCAGACAGCAAAGATCCCCCACGAGGGGATGGAATTGAACCTGACTTTCCAGACGACCAAAGAAGGAACCAGGATAAGGATTTCAAGTCTTGTGGGAGAGATATCTCTCCCACAAGATCCCGGTCCCCGTTCGAAGGCTGTGATGAGTGCGGGTGAAAACTGTATAATCCGGAATACGCTGGCCCAGGGACCTGAAATCGATCTGGATTTGGATATATGATCGCCGGCTGTTCCATCGGCCTTGAAGGGTTGAACCATAGAAGAGAATCGTTGTTGAGAGTGGGGTAATAGAGAGACTGACAATGAAGTTGGAAGATTTGCTGGCACAAAAGATGACCGCCATCACGAAGGCGTGGTTTCAACTGGTCATGGAGACATATCCTCCCGATGGTTCACGGTTTCTGAAACAAGAAGAGAACCGCTTTGCTAATCCGGTTGGATCTACGATCTCTCAGGAGTTAGGGAATATTTTCGAGGAGCTTCTTAATGGCGTGGATTCCGAGAGCATCTCTCCTTTTCTGGACAGAATCATCAGGATCAGGGCTGTTCAGGATTTTTCTCCCTCCCGGGCCCTTTCGTTTATCTTTGATCTAAAGAAGATCATAAAAAAGGAATTGGGAAGTAAAATCAGGGATAGAGAGGACTATGATGAGTTGTTGAAGTTTGATTCCAGGATAGACCGACTTGCCATGCTCGCGTTCGACATATATATGAAATGCAGAGAGGAGATCTATAAAATCAGGGTGAATGAGGTTAAGAACAGGGCACACCGCCTACTTGAAAGGGCAAAGCTGATATGTGACCTTTCTGATGAGGAACCTGATTTCAAAGACGATAAGTTAGATGGCAAGATATGGAATTCGTTTAAATGATTAACCTTCTGTGGGAAATCTAATTATCTAGCCTTTGGTATGTGAAAATTAACTACGTAAATTTATGTATGAGGTGGTAAGAAATGGGTGCGTCGTTTTCTCTACTCACAGTTTTAGTATTGGTTTTGCTTGCCTTCATGGGAGTGAAGGTGGCCGGGTGGGATCCCCTCTTTGGAGTGGTAATCCCGTATATCGCCCTCTTTGTCTTCCTCGTGGGCATTGTGTATCGTATATGGGATTGGGCAAGGTCGCCCGTGCCTTTCCGCATACCGACCACATGTGGTCAGCACAAGTCTCACCCGTGGATTAAAGGAAATAATATCGATAATCCGTCCAATATCTCTGGCGTTGTGATAAGGATGGCGCTCGAAATTCTTTTTTTCCGTTCCCTGTTCCGGAACACCAAAACTGAGTTGAGAGCTGACCCGAGCCCGCGGCTCATCTTCGGAGAAAACAAGTGGCTGTGGGCCGCAGGGCTCGCCTTTCACTGGTCCTTTCTCTTTATTGTTGTGAGGCACCTCAGGTTCTTCACGGAACCCATACCGTTCTTTGTGGGTCTTGTTGAGTATATGGATGGGTTGTTCGAGATCGGTGTTCCCACGCTTTACATGACCGACGTGGTTATCCTGGCGGCAGTCACATACCTGTTTTTGAGAAGGGTTGTGATCCCCCAGGTGCGATACATCTCCATTGCAGCAGACTATTTCCCACTCTTTCTCATCCTGGGGGTGGCTATTTCCGGTGTTCTCATGCGGCATTTTTACAAGGTGGATATACTCAGGGTAAAGGAACTGGCCACGGGGTTATTCAGTTTTCATCCGGTAACTCCAGAGGGTATCGGGGTGTCCTTTTATATTCACCTCTTTCTCGTGAGCATCCTGCTGATTTACTTCCCCTTCAGCAAATTGATGCACATGGCCGGAGTCTTCCTCAGCCCTACAAGAAATATGCCGAATGATAACCGCAAGCGAAGACACATCAATCCGTGGGATTATCCCGTCAAGGTCCATACGTACGAGGAGTATGAAGACGAATTTAGAGAAAAGATGAAAAAATACGGAATTCCCGTGGAAAAGGAGTGATATATGTCATCAGAACTACCACCAGAACTGGCAGATTCCCCAAAACCGAAAGAACTAATGGCCATAGACTACAGGCCTCCTCAACAGCCCTGGATGGATACACCCGTTAACTTCAAACCGGGCGCCTATTGCTTTCCTACCAAGGCCAAAAACCTTCGTGTCCTTGATATGCCGAATCCGAGGGAATGGGCGCCGGAAGAAGAAGACTGGAAGCTGCCCGAAAACTGGATGGAGATAATCCGTGAGGGGATGAAGGATCGGCTTGACAAATATCGTTCCTTCAAGCTATTCATGGATATCTGTGTGAGATGCGGCGCATGCGCGGACAAGTGCCATTTTTTTCTAGGATCCGGGGACCCAAAAAATATGCCCGTTCTCAGGGCAGAGCTCCTTAGATCCGTGTATCGTGGGGAGTTCACAAAGGCAGGAAAGATCCTGGGAAAGCTTGCCGGGGCCAGGAAACTCACAATAGACGTGATCAAGGAGTGGTTCTACTATTTCTACCAGTGTACGGAGTGTCGTCGATGTTCTGTTTTTTGCCCTTACGGCATTGATACGGCTGAAATCACTATGATGGGAAGGGAGTTGCTCCATTTACTCGGGTTAGGTATCAACTGGGCCATGGAGCCTGTGGCGAATTGTTTCCG
>JAUXHQ010000088.1 GCA_030621455.1 Deltaproteobacteria bacterium | reverse complement strand
ACGATACTGCAAGGCTTTTTTGGGGAGTTGTCAAAAATATATTCAAAAGTGTGAGAAAAGGAAGGAAGAATAGCAGGTTTCTCGTTGCCGACAATAGTCATGATTGTCCTCGTTAAGATTGTTTCCATCCAAAGATGGTCCTTTCCCATAATCTCTGTCTCAGTCTGCGGGATTGTCTGTGCGGCGTAAGTCTCTACGCCTCCGAGCAATCCCATGTCTTCCTTGATCTTGCAAAAAACATTGCTCATTTATAAATTGGAAACTTGTTGGTGCCTGTTTTCTCAAAAGCTCATTAATGGATGGGCACTAAACTAATCAGAGGAACCCCTGCATCCAGTTGGATGTGGATGTGCTTTGAATTTGACAAACAACCCCGGGTTCTTTATACTACTGTAAACCAAGTACAACTGTAACATTGACAAATTCAGTATGTTACAAAAAAAATGGAAGGAGGATAGTAAAATGGCCACAAGAACACAACGTCTCAAGGAGAATGTGAAAATAAAAGCCATTAAAGACATCGGAGGTGTGGAGGCAGCTTTCGAGAAGAAGGGGGAAGCCGCTTTCAGAAGAGGAATGGGGATAAAGCTTTGCCTGGATCGTCCAAGGCTGTTAACCGAGTCGTATAAAATGACCGAAGGAGAGCCTATGGAGACAAGGAGGGCTAAAGGGCTTGCGCATATCCTTGAAAACATGAAAATATACATCCAGTCAGACGAGTTGATAGTGGGAAACTTCGCCAGCAGACCCGAATGCGTCACAACCCACCCTGAGTTGCAATGGAGGTGGCTCGATAAAACCATAGGCGCGCCGGACGGTGTATGGAGCGATTTGTTGAGCGATGAAGAGAAAAAAGAGATGATGGAACTGCATAAGTATTGGAAAACCCTGTCCATAGGTGGCAAGGAACGACAATTAGTGCCTGAAGAAATCAAGCCTTATTGGTACTTTAAGGGGACGTTCTTCTGGACTAATAACTATGAGCTCGGCACGCCGGATTACGATAGGTTGTTTAGCATTGGTGTTGAAGGGACAATAAAGGAAGCGGATGAGAAGTTAAAGGAGATAGACAAAGACTATAGCGAGGGAAGAATAAATAGTGAAAATTACCTCAACAAGAAGAGGTTCCTGGAAGCGGCAAAAATAGTCTTAAACAGCTTTACCTGTTGGTTGAAGAGATATGAAAGGCTTTCAAGAGAAATGGCCGGAGAAGAAGAGAACGAGACAAGAAAAAGGGAACTCGAGGAGATATCAGAGATCTGTAATTGGATTTCAGAAAAACCCCCGAGAACTCTGCGGGAGGCCATACAACTCTTTTTGTTCGTCCATCTCGTCGTCAATTACATTGAACTCCCACAGGTAGGATGTGGAATACGGGCTGACACCCTCTTCTATCCTTTCTACAAAAGAGATTTAGAAAATGGCGGGATGACGAGGGAGAAGGCGCAAGAGCTATTAGAATCTTTGTGGGTTAAGTTCCTCGAAACCGGTTTCCTGCACCCGCCAATATGGTCCGGATTTGGTGGTGGTGGTCTTGGGTGGCAAACCGTAACCATCGGTGGAGTATCATCTGAAAATGAAGATGTGACAAATGAAATGACTTATCTTGTCTTAGAATCCACAAAGTCCTTACAGACTTTGCAGCCCCCTCTTGCCCTGAGAGTGCATGATAAGACGCCAAGGGAACTCCTCCTTAAGGCTGTTGAAGTATTAGGCTCGGGTATAGGGCAACCAGCCCTCTTTAACGACAAAGCAGTCATTCCGAGGCTTTTAAGCCTGGGATTCCCGTTGGACGACGCCCTAAACTATTCGATCAATAATTGTATGGTTCCGACAATCCCCGGGAAAAATCTCAATCATCGCTCCGATTGCTATGGTTGGTTTAATGTTGCCAAATGCTTGGAGCTCGCCCTAAATCAGGGTAAGGACTTCAAGACGGAAGAGCAGTTGAGCATCGAAACCCCTGATCCTTCCTCTTTCGTTTCCATTGAGGAGATAGAAGACGCGATTACGCAACATTTCAGATTTAACATGCACAAATTGGTGATGATAGGAAACATGGCAGATGCTCTGTATAAAGAGTATCTACCACGGCCATTTTTGTCTGCCGTCACAGACGGATGCATTGAACGGGCGCAGGATGTCAGAGAATGGAACTACGAGCCGGATTATAGAGAGGTTGTGTTTGGGGGTGTTAATAATGTGGCGGATTCATTGGCGGCAATAAAGAAGCTGGTCTTCGAAGAACAAAGGATCGGCATGGCGGAGCTGGTAGATGTGCTAAAGAAAAATTGGGAAGGGAAAGAAGATATCCGCCAGATGTTCATCAATGATGCCCCGAAATTTGGGAACGACGACGACTATGTTGACGCTATAGCAAAGAAATTATTTCGGCAAGTTGCAGATGAAACGATGAAGTTTAAGACCATTATGGGGACCAGTGTCGTTCCTGACGGTACAATGGCCAGCGGACATTTCATGCTCGGTGATGTGACAAATGCCACCCCCGACGGACGGAAAGCCGGTGAAGCTCTTCCTGACGGCTCTGTCTCGCCGGTATACGGAAGAGATCAATCAGGCCCTACCGCAGCGCTGAGATCGGTTTCAAAGGCGGATGCTGTCAGGTCCTTTAACCACTTGTTCAATCAGACATTTATGCCTCAATTCATGAAAGGGGAGTATGTTGAAACATTCGTAGACTATTTGAGAACATGGGCAGACTTGGGCATACACCATATTCAATTTAATGTAGTGGGTAGAGATACATTGAGAGATGCACAGAGCCATCCGGAGGAACACAGTGATTTGATAGTTAGGGTTGCCGGCTATTCCGCTTACTTCATCGATCTGAGCAAAAAGCTGCAGGAGACCATAATTGACAGAACACAGCAGTCCTTTTGCTGACGGGATTCGCAAGGCTACGCCGGTCATCTTTAAAGGTGATATGAATTGATTTTCGTATTGTCTTATGTTTCTCCGGTGGGCCATGTTGCAATACACGGTACCGCCAAGAAATGTTGTTATATCAGAGGGTGGCTACAATGGGCCTGATCTGAAACCAATAGAAGACAGGAGAAAGAGAACGAGCTTTTGCTTAGCTCTGACGTTCCTGTGGGAGGGTGTAAATGATAAGAACAGTGTTATGTGATATGTTAGGGATAGAGTACCCATTGATTCAAGGACCTATGGGTCCTTTTGACACATCCGATTTAGCGCCGGCAGTGTCAAATGCCGGGGGGTTAGGGATGATTAGCCATCACTTGCCTGCCGATGTAACCGCGTTGATGTTAGGTGGTGATAAGCAGAGAGAAGCAATAGAAGAAGTTAAGGAGATAGAGATTCGCGCTATTCATAAGGTGCACGAACTAACAGATAATAATTTCGGACAGAATTTTAGAGCAAGCGGGGCAAGACAGCCGGATGTGCCGCACCTGGTTGACGCAATGCTTGAAGAGAGGGAGAAAAATCCGGAGATAAAAAGAAAACTTAAACTGTTTATATCATCAGCAGGCGACCCTGCTCAGCCACATCTAAGAAAAGTGCAGGATTACGGGATGCTCTGGTTCTGTGTTGTCGCATCCGCCTACCATGCAAAGCGAGCTGAGGACTTGGGTGTGGACGGGATAATTGCCGTGGGAAACGAAGCTGGCGGACACATAGGCGCTGCGCCGTTTTCCACACTTGTTTTAATCCCGGAAGTTGTGAAAGCCGTAAAAGTGCCTGTTGTTGCAGGTGGCGGCATTGCTGATGGCAGAGGATTTGCGGCGGCTTTGGCACTGGGCGCTAAAGGGGTATACATGGCAAGCAGGTTTATCCCGACCATAGAGATGACAGCCCATGAAAATGTTAAGCAATATTTCATTAAAACCGGGGAGAGACATCAGAGAGAACCGGCTACGATAGTGACGGAAGGACTTTACGGACCCTGCAGGCATGTCAGGAATAAGTACGCCTTAGAACTTTCCGAACTTACGGAAAAAGAAAAGAGAGGTGAAGCTACCTTAGAGGACGTTTTAAGATACGAGACACCTCGAATGTTTAGAGCCTCAGGCGACGGAGAAGTAGACGAGGGCCCGATATGGGGTAGTGAAGTAGCCAGAAGGACCAATAAGATTCAGAAAACAAAAGAGGTAATTGAAGAAATAATAGAAGAAGCGTCGGACGTACTCAAAAGTTTGCAGGGTTTCGTGCAATAAAGCCTGATAGACAGTGGGGGAGGGGGGAATTTCAATGCCCAGAGGCAGGATAGAGATTATTGAAGAATATTGCAAGGGTTGTCAACTCTGCGTAAAGTTTTGTCCAAAGGATTGCATAGAGATATCCACAGATAAAATCAATCCAAACGGATATCTTTTGCCGATCTTTGTAAGTGAAGATGAGTGTACCGGTTGTGGAATTTGTGGTTGGATGTGCCCGGAATGCACCATAGACGTTTATAGGTATATTGAGAATTAGAGTTTGAACGAATTTGGGGAAGAGGTTCATATATTAAAGAGAGAAGGAAGAAAGCCATGACAGAGAGGATTCTTGTTGCTGGGAACAACGCAGTAGCCAGGGGGGCAATTCAGGCCGGCTGCAAGTATTTTTTTGGATATCCAATTACACCGCAAAGCGAGATCCCGGAGTATATGTCTAAAGAATTGCCCAAGATAGGCGGGATCTATGTTCAAAGTGAGAGTGAAAGTGGTTCCATTTACATGGTCTACGGAGGCGGGCTGACCGGAAAGAGGATAATGACATCCACATCTAGTCCGGGTTTGAGTCTCATGGCCGAGGGGCTGTCATATTTGGCGGAACAGGAAATCCCCGCTGTTATTGTTGATGTTGTGCGCATGGGGCCGGGTATTGGAACAGGAGGACAGGGCGCACAGACCGATTATCTGCAAGTCACAAAAGGATGTGGACATGGCGGCTACCACGCCATCGTGTTGGCTCCGGCATCAGGGCAAGAGATCTTTGATCTGATGCAGCTTGCCTTTTATTTAGCAGATAAGTACCGGGGACCTGTTATGGTGATCACGGATTTCATATTGGGTCAGACCGAAGAACCTATAGAGTTAAGAACCTTGGATTTCGGTCCTCTCCCTGAGAAGGAGTGGGCGCTCACCGGTAAGGAGAAAAGGGGTGGGAAACGCGTCACTCATGTTGCCGCCTTTTTTACTTATCAGGGGATACTCAACTATCAGATGAAACTCATAGAGAAGTATGCGGAGATAAAAAGGACTGAAGTCAGATACGAGAAGTACCTGGCTGATGACTGTGATTTGCTTATAGTAGCCTATGGTTCATCTGCGAGGATAGCCAGGGGCGCAGTAGATATGGGGAGGGCCAATGGGTTAAAATTGGGGCTATTTCGTCCCATAACCCTTTGGCCATTTCCTGTTGAGGCTATTGCTGAGGGGGCGTCAAAGGCAGGCAGGGTTCTGGTTGTAGAAGACAGTCAGGGTCAGCTGGTCGAAGATGTTGAGGCTTCCGTCAAAGGCCGGGTTCCTGTTCATCTGCTGGGAATGTGGGGAAGGCACAATGTCGGGGGAGGTGGAATAATCCATCCTGAAAGAGTGATAGAAGAGGTGGAGAAATTAAATGAAGGATAAATCGAGTGATGTCAAGAAAGTCACAGGAAGGCCAGATTTGAGGCTACTGAGCCTCGGGATGTATTGTCCGGGATGTCATTATGGCATTATAACCAGGGTTATATGTGAGGTGATTGAAGAGCTTGGAGTTGCAGGGAAGGCCATCGGGCTGGCCGGAGTCGGCTGTAGTTTTGGGGGGGCGCCTATGACGATTGACATCGATTGGACATCCTGCCCTCACGGCAGAGCGCCGGCCATGGCCACTGCCATCAAGCGTATATATCCTGACGCAATGGTGCTCACCGTACAGGGGGATGGAGACCTGGGAGCCATCGGGCTTGGATGCTTCATGAATGCCTTGGTCCGGGGAGAGAATTTGACCACGATCTTCCTCAATAATGCTGTTTATGGCACTACAGGCGGACAAATGGCACCCACCACTCTGTTGGGAATGAAAACAACAACCACACCGCTGGGCAGAGATATACAGACCAATGGATACCCTTTACATGTGCCTGAACTGGCAGCTACAATGAGAGGGGTAGCCTATGCTGCACGGTGCACGGTGCACACGCCCGCCAACTTCCAAAAGGCCAAAAAATCATTGAAGACGGCTATTCAAAAACAGATAGATGGTATTGGTTATGGAATAGTGGAATTTGTGTCAGCCTGTCCTCCAGGTTGGGGTTTGAAGCCATTGGAATGTCTTGATTACATTTCTGAGAGAATGCTGGAGGAGTATCCCCTCGGGGAATTCAAGAATGTGGACAAGACGGATTGACAGGTACTGACACTAGTATGATTTCATCAACGATATCTTTTAGAGGACATTAATAATGGACTATCATGAACTTATGATTGCTGGTACCGGGGGTAGGGGGGTTCTTTTGATCGGGCGGCTGTTAGCTCAGGCCGGAATAGAAACGTATAAGTATGCTCTATTCTTTCCCAATTACGCCCCGGCAATGAGGGGGGGAGAGTCGGAATGTACAGTTATGTTGTCCGATAGCGCTATAGGGTCCCCTGTGATCTTTAAACCGGCCTGCGCCATAGCTATGACCGGTTCTGCATTGACCTTGATGGAAAACCGGATGAGGTCGGGAGGGTCCTTGATAGTGGACAGCAGCGTGATATCGGACAGGGTTGCAAGGGAGGACATTACTGCGTATTATATCCCTGCCACTGAAAAGGCTGTATACTTGGGAGGAACTCAGGCGGCAAACATGGTTCTCTTGGGGGCGTATGTTGAACATACCAAAGCAATTTCACTGGATCTTTTGGAGAAGGCTCTCGATAACAGGTTGCAGGGGGAGTCAAAAAAACCGATTTTAGAACTTAATAAGAAGGCGCTGAATGAGGGCGCTGGGTTGATGGCTAATTACGAATCATGAGATCCCCCATGAAGAATTCCAGCTTTCAACAGCTTGAGGCAACTTCTCTCTATTGTCCTAGATGTAAGGTAGCTGTTCCGGTCAGAAAGAGACTCTTGATAATTTTACCGGATGGAGAGAAGTTTGAGTATCTCTGTACTCGTTGCGCAACGTCACTGGGTAACAAGATAGAGCCCCTCAGCGAAGAGGTTAGGATTATAATCTGATAGTTGATTTTCCCACCAAATTCCAGCGTACACTTTCCAGAAATCTTTATTGAATTTGTTGAATCAGAAATTTTGAAACTCAAATTTTGATTGCACCGTTAGATTAGAAACGTA
>JAUXHQ010000219.1 GCA_030621455.1 Deltaproteobacteria bacterium | reverse complement strand
GAAACAACAACATAGAAGCCGTTCCCTTCATCCCCCTCAGAAAAGATGGTTTGCCCCTTTCTGAAAGTTGTCCTCACCACTATAGTGGACAAATCTTTGATGTGTTCGACGGGAAGGCTCTGAAACAGAGGTATGTCAGCCAACTGATCGATCATATTCATAGTGTCCTCCTTCGGGGACGGGGTCGTAAATCCTTCACCTTCCTCATCCGGGCGCCGAGGATATAAGGTATCCTTCTTTTTTCTAAAGCGCCGAGTATTGCCGGCTATCTAGAGCTTCGTAGAAAAATTGACGGCAGGACTTTTCGCAGCGAACTATTTCAGACCGGGTAAAGCCTGTTTTGCAAGCGTTCTCTTCTTGGCTTTTGGCGGAAATATCTTGTATACTCGATTTCTCTCCACATCAAAACCATTTATATAACCTCTGGCTAGCGGCTTCCCATACACTGCAAGAGAGATCATTGCTTCCTTTGTCGGGTTTCCCATGTTATGGATACCTTTATTAAGTCTGAGGGTGAAGGCCGTCTCGCCGGGAATACATCTAGTTGTCTTAGTTTTGACCATGTGTGCATATCCTTCCTGGGACTCATCATCCTCGCGTCTGTAATTAAAGACCTCAAGTACCCCGGAAACCGGGCCTATCACGCCCCACGAATTGTGGTCATGCACTATAGTGTATTCACCCGGTCCCCACAGGAACAACCTCAATGAAAAGCGCCATGAAGGATCAGCATGTAGGAGCAGTTCGTTGTCAAACATAGTTGAAAGTCCCGGGTCCGGGTATTTTTCTCCCTCAACAATGTCATTGAGGACTTCTGCAAATAACCTTTTGTTCAGAAGGAGGTTCGGCAGCTCCATTCTAACATACTCAATACAATCATTATCTTCCGAAAAGCGGGATAGGCCCTTAGACCATTCCTTGCAGATTGAAGCAATCTCAGATTGAACATTTGATGACATAGCTCTCTTCTCCCTTCTCTGGAGGACATATTGACCCTTGAAGGACTGTTCTCAAATTCCTTTCCTTAATCCAAGGGCCAACTTCCGTGGTTTCGGATATGCTCCCATGATTTGTATAGGGGATCTTCCGAACCTATAGATATGGACTTAACTTCCTTACGATAGTGATGAAGGGCTTTCTCGCGCTTATATAGCTTTCTGTCTTCCCCTACAGGGCACACCTTAATGCATATTCCGCAGGGATAACATCCCTTGACCGTAAGGAATTTGCTCCTCTTACCACAGGCCTGCTTGTCATAATCGGCAACTACTTTCCCTTTTTTATCTCGCAGTTCGTCTTTGCTAATATCAAAGGCATTCACCGGACAGAATTCCACGCATGCCCCGCAACGTATGCATAGGCTTTCCTTGAGCATCGGGTCAGGAGGGAGCTCCGCGTTCGTAAAAACGGAAACAAATCGCACCCTCGGTCCGAATTCCTTCGTGAGTATGATATGGCTGATACCCACGTTTCCCAATCCTGCGTACTGTGCTGCGAATATATGGGCAAATGCGGCAGCAGGTTTCTCTAATAAAACGTCAATCTTTGAATAACCGTCCCTGCTGAGAAAGATTGAGGCATGCCCTTTCCGGTTTAGCCACAGTGTCAATTCAAAGGCCATATTGTCAAGTATACGATTGCTGGTGCGATAAAGTTCCATATGCTGCGTTGAGGGTGTTGTCTCAACGATTGGTAACGGCATCTGGATACCGATTACAATTACGGATTGAGCAAGAGGCCACAGAGAATCCGGACGGTAACCATCAGGCACAATACCTGCATCTGACCAGGTTTTCACCGAGGCCACGCCAACCATGTCTGCACCTCTGTTAGTAAGATAATGGACAATTTCTTTTTTTAATTTTTGATTCATTACATTAGTTCCCCTGCTGCTAACCTAGCGATTCGTAATTTTATTAAAAAGATATTAGGATAATCATCATAATCTTTGATGTCAATAGGAAATACAAAAACAGTCGCTGTCCGTTCATTGCTTTCATTTCTAGTCCAACTCTTTGATTTGTGCGATCCGAAAGCTCAGAGCCACCCAGGGAGGAATATACTTCGCCACAGGGCAGGCAGGAATAGTAGCTCCTGTTTTACGGGTTTGAGATTAAGGATCGGGAAAGGCTGCAAGACTTCTCTTGGTGTGAAACTTTTATTGATTTCCCGGACGTATCATGATACACTTTTGTCTCACTTTATAATATGAAACACTACTATCCCTTTTTGAAAACCTCCCTTTTGGCATTCAAAAGGCAAGTAATTGTATGTAGGTAAGACTGAAGTAACTATTTCCTTATAAGACCATATATTAAATTTCACTGCGTTATCGGTCGGAAGCCTCGACACCGTGCTCAAATTGTACGACTTACTCGACTCCTTTCTCTGGCCTTGTGAACTTTACTGTCTGACAATCTATAAGTATTTTCTCTCTTTGTCTTATTCCTTCAGAAGACATTATCCAAATAAAAGTTTCCTGTAACGGATGCCTGTGATTCTCTTTAATTATTGAATTCTTAAAAAATATTACTTAATATCATGCGGTTACAGACGTTTTTCCTCTGTAAAAAAAAGGTGTCTCATAGTTGTCTCTGATTATAGGGGTTCAAATGCTGATCGTAGGGGATACCCACAAGATAATTCCTTGATATTTAACGTTTATTTGTTTTTATATGATGTCTGTTGATATTGGCATGGATCTTGATACTTATTTGAGTAATTAAAGACAAAATTTCCTGAGATCAAAGAAGGTTGTCGGAATTTAACCATGAAAGAAATCGTAATAGGTGGGAATTTATCAGGATAGATAACTTAAAGAGGAGAAAAAAATGACTGCAAAAGACGATTCCAACGACAAAGTTTCTTCAGCAGAAGGCATTACCTGTAAATCACACGATATATGTTCGGAAGAGGAAGAGGAGATTCTGAAGGGTGTTGTAGATTCATTTCGCAGGCTGGATGGATTGCCTCTAATTGAGGCGGATGATGGAAGAACAATAATAGTAAATGAGTTTAAGGCTAAACCGGAAAAAGATGAAGAGATAGAGTACATAATAACTGCAAGGCATGGGAATGTAATGCATGCCAGAAGAGTGGAAAACTAGGATCTCTATGAGAAAAGGAGGGAAAAGCTATGATGTGGAAATGCAGTAACTGCGGATATACACTTGATTCGGAATCACCACCGGACAAGTGTCCTTCTTGCAAAGAGAGTTGTGCTTTTGTTGATGCGACCTGTTATACCCCTGATTGTGGTGGGCCTGACAGTGAGGGAAACATAAACCCGGATACATATCGAAAATAATAGTCGGAGGGGGGGATTGAAAGAGTGCAGAGATGACATTGAGTAAAAATGGTCTCATAAAGAGATTTGAAATACGGCTTTAAACTTTTCTCTGTGTTCTCTGTGGTGAATGTTTAATAAGGAAGGCGGAAGGATGAGAGTTCCTGTTGTTGATATCAGTGAATGTGTAGATTGTGAAGGATGTCTGGAACTCTGTCCCACTGTTTTTAGAAGAAACGAGGTTGGCTATATTGACGTGATCAGTCTTTCTGAATATCCGGAGGCCACTGTTCAGGAGGTCATTAATGTTTGTCCAACCGACTGCATAGCATGGGAAGAAATCTGAGACTTGACGAGTGAATCGGAGATTCTTTTCTCAATAAGTTCTCAATGAATCAAAAGGAGAGGTAAATGTTATTCTTTTCCGGAAGTGAGATAATCGAAGTGGCAGTACAGATAGAGAGAAATGGTTGTTCTTTCTACAAAAAATTGGCAGACTCATTCAATGACAAGGATATTAAGAACCTGTTTATCCATCTGGCAGGTGAGGAAGAAAAGCATATTAAGAGTTTTCAATCTCTTTATGAATCTTTCAAAGAGTATAAGCCGGATATTGCAGATGAAGAAGAGTATTATGACTATATCAATATGCTGGCCTCGATGTATATATTTACGAAAAAAAAAGGTAAT
>JAUXHQ010000160.1 GCA_030621455.1 Deltaproteobacteria bacterium | reverse complement strand
ATTTGTTCGATCTGAAAGCGCAAAACCGCAGGAATAGTCTGACCTATTTCGAGGATTTTGTGCTTGAAGATCGGGCAAAGATGGCCTGAAGATGAGATGCACAAATGGGGAAGTTATTTCAGCCTCGTCCCTTATTCAAGGAGAAGCTACTTTTGTGTATACGTGAAGGATACCCAAAAACTCATTGACAGAGAAGATAGAGGTTGGTAGCATGTCGAATCTCTGCGACAGCTCCGTGCTGAGAACGGATAAGTAAGGTCCCGCACGCATTATCTGGAGTAAAAGATTACAAGAATATGATAGATGACCACTCTAATCCCAACTCATGGCAAACCAAACCGACAGATAGGTTTGTGCTCAGGTGGATAAAATGTCATCTGTCTGCACGGGTCACACGAAGGCTGGTTTCTGTTCACTGGCTTCGACCCTGGATGATAACGATCAGTTCCGCGCTCGTGGGCGTACTGGCCGGAGTAGTCTTCGCTCTGGGGTGTGCCTGGTTGGCCGGTCTAATTGCCGCCGCATCTCAGGTTCTGGACGGCGTTGACGGGCAGTTTGCCCGGCTAACGGGCAGACAGAGCACAACAGGAGCCTTCCTGGACTCGGTATTGGATCGCTACCCGGATGGGGCGATGTTGATCGGCCTCATTATTTATCTGGTCCGCCTGCCCGCCCCAATTCCCCTCTGGCTGACGCTGACTTTAGGATCCCTGGCTCTGATTGGGAGCAACCTCGTGAGCTATGCCAGCGCCAGGGCGGAGAGCCTTGGCATCGATCTCGGCAAACCAACGTTGGCGAGTAAAGGAACAAGGACGACTGTCATGGCTTTATGTGCCATAGCAAGCATCATCTGGCCGCCCATGCCGCTAGTGGCGCTTCTTTATCTTGTTATACATACCAATGGGGTGATGGTGAAACGATTGATCGAGGCCCTTGACTAATAATCACTTGGGGCCTAGGTAAATTGTGTCAGATGAGTTCCGGCCGAATCCTACAATCATGAGGTAGAAATATCAAATGGCTGAAACCGGTGTGATCCACGGTCGCTTCCAGGTGCTACACAACGATCATCTCAAATACCTGCTGGCAGGGAAGGCCAGATGCAGGCACCTTGTTGTCGGCATAACCAATCCGGATCCTACGCTGACCAGGGACGACCCCGCAGACATCAACAGAAGCACACGTACAGCGAATCCCCTGACCTATTTTGAACGTTATACTATGGTTCGGGAAGCCTTGGCGGAGACGGGGCTGACCCATGAGGATTTTTCCGTTGTGCCTTTTCCCATTAACTTGCCCGAGTTGTATGAATATTATGTGCCAATAGACGGCGTCTTTTTCTTGACCATCTACGATGAGTGGGGAAGACAAAAGCTCAAACGTTTTCAGGACACAGGCCTGAAAACAGAGGTACTCTGGGAAAAATCTTCCCACGAAAAAGGACTGAGCGGAAGCGACATCAGGAGACGGATGGCTGCAGGAGAAGCATGGGAGCATCTGGTCCCTCCCAGCACCCGGGCCCTGATGATAAAATGGGGTATCCCCGAGCGGCTGAGAAAAGATATTTTCCCTTAACTTTTAGATGTTCAAGGCCGCCTCGAACCCTTCGTAAATGGCATCATATATCTTCCTCGGCTCAACACAGTCACCCACCTCTTTTAAGGATATTTTGCCTCTCAGTTCTTCCGCCAATTCCCTGTCAGGGAGAAGACCGCCGGAAACAACGATAGTATCTGCATGGATAGATATCTCCTCTCCGTCCTTTTCAATAATCACACTATCCTTCTTTATCTCCTTGTACGAGACCTTTTTTATTACCTTGATCTTCCTCTCCCTTATCCTCATCATGGTCACCCAACGTGTACTGATTCCTATGTCAGCTCCAATGCGGGGTTGCCTGGTAAGTATCGTTACGTTCTTGCCTCTCTCGCTGAGGTATTCGGCGACATCCACACCGATAAGCCCGCCCCCAATCAAGACAACATCGTTGCCGGTTTCGATCTCGCCGGCAAGAAGGTCTATGGCCATAACCACATTTGCTTTGTCAATACCGGGGATTTCCGGTATATTTTCTTTTGCCCCTGATGCCACTATGACGCAATCAGGGTTTTCTTTCAGTACTTCTTCAACAGTAGTATCCTTATTCAGTTCTACGCTGATGTTGTTTACTTCCATTTGACGGACAAGGTACTTAGTCAAACACCCGATTTCATCCTTTAAAGGCGGGATGACCGCTACATTTAAGGCTCCTCCCAGTTTGTCGGACTTCTCCCAGAGGGTTACGTTGTGGCCCTTAATTGAAGCTACACGAGCGGCCTCCATACCCCCGGGACCACCCCCCACTACGAGGACCTTTTTCCCTTGATCAACCGGCGACAGCAGGTTCTCCCCTTCTCTCCCCAGTTCCGGATTAAGTGCACAAATCACCCCTTCAGGCCCGGACCTGTGAATCTGGGACATCATTGTATCGAAACAGACACAACATGCGATGCAGGTTCTGATCTCATCCATCCTACCTTCATACGTCTTATTTGCAAATTCAGGGTCTGCGAGGAGGCCCCGGCCCAGTGCGATAAGGTCGGCCTTACCTTCTCTGAGCAAGCTTGCGGCCACGTAAGGGTCGTTTATCCTTCCCACTGTTGTAACAGGCACATCTGTGACCTCTTTCAAGGCTTGAGCAAGATGGACGAATGCTGCACGAGGCACTGACATGGGCAACATCGGTTTGGGGGATTCATGCCAACCAGCCCACGCATGGAGTCTATCGGCCCCCGCTTCTGCGAAGATCTTTGCCATAACCTTGGAATCCTCAATAGTACTGCCACCAGGGAGGTACTCATCCACACTCATCTTCACACAGAGACCTAAATCATAGCCCACCTTATCCCTGATTCTTTCGATTATCTCTTTTACAAAGGTCGCCCGATCCGCAGGACCGTCACCCCCGTACTTATCCGTTCTCTTGTTTGTAATCGGCGAACAAAACTGGCTTATAAGGTATCCTGTAGACCCCATGAGTTCCACACCATCGAACCCTGCGTCCCTGGCCCTTCGAGCGCCTTCACCAAAGGCCTCCACAATCTCTTCCACCTCTTCGGTTGAGAGTTCTCTAGGGGTTTCCCCGGTATAGTTAGAAGCGATAGCCGAAGGAGCAACGGGCTGCGCTCCCAGATTTTTCTCCCTGGCGTACCTGCCGGCGTGGTTTAACTGCAAAACCACCTTTGCTCCTGCCTCGTGTATGGCATCGGAAAGGATGTTCAGCCCCGGGATATACTTATCGTCGACTATGGCCAACTCTCCACCCAGACCGGCCTTTCCAAGCCTGTGCACATAGGCTACTTCCACTGTTATGAGACTGGCGCCTCCCTTTGCCCTGGCCGCAAGGTAATCGGTTACTCTCTCGGTTACATATCCGTCTCCCCCATACCCCGTACCCATTGGGGCCATTATGATGCGGTTCTTCAACTCCATCTTGCCAATAGTAATGGGTTCGAAAAGACAATCGAGTTCTTTTGGTCTCATAACTTACCTCCTTGTCAGTAAAATAAATGTTATCAAACAGCAATTCTAATTTCGATTGTGACTATTGCCGGCTGCTTGTTTCTTGGTTAAACAACCGCTTCCTCTTCTGATACTTTCGAACAGCTATGTTGTGCTCTCGCAGGTTATCTGAGAAGTGGTGGGTACCATTGTTCTTTGAAACAAAATAGAGGTAATTCACTTTGGCCGGATACAGAACGGCTTTAATGGAGGCCTCCCCGGGGTTAGCGATTGGGCCGGGGGGCAAACCACTGTAGCGGTATGTATTGTATGGGCTCTTTCTCTTAAGATGTTTTTTTCTTATCCTACCTGTAAAATCGGGAATGCCGTAAACAGATGTAGGATCGCTTTGAAGTCGTATACGCTTTTTCAACCTGTTCTGGAATACGGCAGAGATTAGAGGACGTTCCCATGATTTTCCCGTTTCCTTCTCGATTATAGAGGCAATGGTCACAACCTCTTTCTCCGTAAAACCCAACTCTCTTGATCTCTCAGTGTATTTGCCGACATAAACCTCCCTGAACCGGGCAACCATTAATTCAATGATAACCCTTTCACTGATATTCCCCGGCATCAGGTAAGTATCCGGGAAGAGGTAACCCTCCAGACTGTCTCCCTCGATGCCCAAATAGGATATTAGGGTACGATCAAAGCACATCTCCAGGAACTTCTCTCTGTCAACAAGTCCGGCATCATCAAGTAGGTCCGCTATCTGATAGATGTTGTGTCCTTCCGGTATTGTGGTAGGATGCTTTATTACTTCGCCTTTTACCAGCACGTCCAGGACTTCGAGGGGCAACATGGAGGTATGCAAGTAATATTCGCCTGCCTTAATCCTCCTGGTACCCTGATGGTATCTAGCCAATAAGGAAAACCTCCCCACATCCTTAATAATTCCTCCCCCTTTTAGAATTCCGGCAACCTCGGCAAAACTGGCTCCTGGCTCTATATGTATTATCTTGTGGATTTTTTGAGAATTGGGGGGGGTGGCAAGGTAAAGAAAGATACTCATAGCTATGAGTAATCCCAGGACAATCAAGGGCATTACAATGTAAGAGATGGCCTTCTTCATGGTGTTCTACCGTGTCTTGCTATCCAAGTATCCCTGCAGAATAAATACGGCGGCCATCTTATCTACAACCTTTTTTCTCTTCCTGCGGCTGAGGTCAGCCTCTAACAAGGCCCTGTTGGCTGCTCTTGTAGAAAGCCGTTCATCCCAGGCAGTTACAGGGATATTTAGATACTCTTTTATTGTTTCTGCCAAGGCCAGCACACCTTCAGCCTGCTTCCCGATCGTACCGTCCATGTTCTTGGGCAGGCCTACTACTATTTCCGTAGCCATGTATTCATTTACCAGTCTTTCAATCTCGCACATATCACTATCCAGGTTCTTACGGATTATGGTTGAAACCCCTTGAGCAGTCCAGCCCATGTCATCACTCACCGCTACACCAATCTTCTTACTGCCGACATCTAAGCCTATTATCTTCAACGGTATCTTTCCTACTGATCTTGAGATTAAACAGCCGCAAATTATTAAACCCAGACTTTCAACATCCTGTTCATAGTATAATATGAAAAATATGAAGTCAAGGAATTTGCCGGTAGATCCCATCATTGCTAACTTCTTCATGAAGAACAGGGTTCTTAATAACATCCCGGCACATTTCTCCTTGACTAACTCAGACGGCTTAAGTAAATTTACGGCAGTCTGTTGGTCCTGTGATATAGACTTCCATATATTAAATTTCATTGCGTTGTCGGTTGGAAGCCTCGACGACGTACTAAAAATGTACGACTTACTCGGATT
>JAUXHQ010000056.1 GCA_030621455.1 Deltaproteobacteria bacterium | reverse complement strand
TGGTGTACAGCATACAGTGAACCGAATGCGGGCAGTGACGTTGCCAACCTTCGGACCCGTGCGGTGAGAGATGGAGACGACTATGTGGTTAATGGACAGAAGATATGGACCAGCGCCGCTCACAGGGCAAGATGGTGCTGGCTTGCCGTTAAGACGGATGTCAACGTCGAAAAGAAGCACCAGGGGATGAGCCTGTTTCTCCTGGACTTGAAGACCGAGGGCGTCACTGTGAGACCCCTTATGAATTACGCCGGATACCACGTGTTCAATGAAGTCTTCTTTGATAATGCAAGGATCCCGGCGGCCAACCTGGTGGGGAAAGAGAACAACGGGTGGTCTCAATTGATGCATGCGCTGGGCTTTGAAAGGGGAAGTATCGGCGCCAGAGGTTTTGGATATAATAAGAGGATCTTGGATGAGCTCATCCACTACGCGAGGGAAAATGGCCTTTTTCAAGGATCGGATATTCGCAACAAGCTGACGGACCTGGCTGTCACAGTCGAGACGCAGCGGTTACTTGCCTATGAAACGGTCTGGAAGATGAGTAAAGGGATTGTCCCGATTTATGAACCATCGCGGGACAAGGTGTTCCATACCTGTATACTGGAACGGTTGGCTACTGTCGGAACGGAGATGCTGGGGGGATACTCTCAAATAGACCCATTGCATCGCAATTCTAAATGGACCAAACTCAATGCACACATCGAGAGCCTGTATTGGCTTTTTCCCGGAATACTATTCGCTGCCGGGACAGATGAGGTTGCGTTGAACATAGTGGGGCAATTCGGACTGGGATTACCCAAGTCATATTGAGAGGGGGGTGTAAGATGGAGTTTGATTTCAATGAAATCCAAGATATTTTGAAGAAGACTGCCAGAGAATTCATGACAAGATATTACCCCAGGACCGTGGTGCGGGAGTTGGAGCAAGACCCGACAGGGTTCAGGGATGAGATATGGAAAGAGATGGCAAAACTTGGCTGGCAGGGATGGATTATACCTGAGGAGTACAATGGGGTTGGCGGTGAGTTTTTGGACCTTGTCGTTCTTTTTGAGGAAATGGGCCGGGCCTGCTTCCTGCTGCCGTTCTTTCCCACGGTGGCCCTCTGTTCTCTACCGATACTCGAGTATGGCACCACTGAACAAAAGGAGAAGATCCTTCCCAAGATAGCCGGAGGCGAGGAGGTATGGACCTTCGCCCTTACAGAACCATCGGCTACACATGACGCTTCAGGGGTTGAACTCCGGGCAACCCTGCAGGACGATTACATTCTCGATGGCACCAAGTTATTCGTACCGTATGCCCATGTAGCTGACTGCCTTCTGGTGGCAGCCAGGACAGATAGAAAGGAAAACCCGGAAGAGGGGATAACCCTATTCATAGTGGATGGGAAAAGCCCTGGGATAAATACGGAGATAATCCCGACAACAGCCCATGACAAGCAGTGCGAGGTGAGGTTCGACAATGTCAGGGTCCCTAAAGATAATGTGCTGGGGGATATAGATAACGGTTGGGAAGTAGTGGAATTCATCCTTCAAAGGGGGAGTGTCCTCAAATCTGCGGAGATGCTGGGAGGAGCCCAGGTAGCCCTCGACATGGCAAACGAATATGCCAAAGAGAGGGTCCAATTTGATAAACCCATTGGCTCATACCAGGCGATCCAGTTCAAATTGGCCAATATGTTTATCGATTGTCAAGCGTTCAGGTATCTCGTCTATGAGGCAGGGTGGCAAGTTACCGAGGGTTCGCCGTCCAATATGGTGATTTCCATGGCCAAGGCCAAAGCTAACGAGATCTATCAGCGAACATGTACCGAAGCAATAAAAGTTCATGGGGCCATAGGGTTCACCGAGGAGCTCGATCTGGGACTATACTATCGCCGCACCAAGGCATTCGAGTTTGCACTGGGGGGGACCGGTTTTCATAGAGAGAGGGTTGCCGTTGAGCTGGAGGATTATGATCCCCTCTTTCTGAGGAGATAACCTTAAAGGGGTATCTGCCCCGCCGGTAAACGGGGCAGATACCCCTCCGAGGGGAGGGAGAAGGGAATTTATCTATCCCTTTCCTACCGGTCTTTATGGGCCTTTTTTTCAAAGAGCAGACATGGTTTACCTGAATTTGCCATAACGTCGAGAGAAGGCAGTCGCCTCGACTTCATAGCGAACCCCTTACATCCGTATGGAAACGCTCTGTCCCATGTGATATAAAAATGCTCGCAGTTAAAACAGTTGATCTTTTTTCCATTCGTTACACCCATTTAGTCTCTCAATATCCTTAGCATACTTTGGGGAATTCTTATGGGTCTTCCTTCTTTATTCACACATCCCATTCTTGTGATCCCTGAAGCAACCAGTTTCCCGTCTTCCTTTCTTAATACCGTGTAATCCATGGTGAAACTCGCCCCCTTTGTTTCAGAGACCTTTGTTCTTATGTCCAGGACATCATTATGCCTTGCGGGATATTTATAATCCACCTCCGCCCTCACTACAGTGAAGGTAATGCCCTCGCTCATGTATTCAGTCAAAGACCCGCCCCTCTCCCTGATGAATTCCGTCCTTGCCCTCTCAAAGTATTTCAGGTAGTTCGCATAGTACACCACACCACCGCAATCGGTGTCTTCATAATAGACCCTTATCTCCATGAAAGACAAACTCCTTTCTCTTTTAATCCCTGTCCGCACTCCTTCCCAATCAAACCTAAATCCCTGTTACCTGTGGATAACTTCCGCCCAGCTGACCAGGGATGAATCATAACCCCTCTATTACTAAAGAGGAATCCAAAACATATTGATTATATTGAACAATCTCGGCTGATTAAAAAGTAGGCAAACAGGTGAAACTCCACTTTTTTTAAGATGTTAGGCAGTTCCAATCAGGAGGTATCCACATGTTATCCACAGGTTTTGGGGAAGAGCATTTCAGACAGTTGAAAACCTCTTTCAGCAACGTCCTTTAGATACAACAAGTCACTGAAAAAAGCAAGAGACAGCACAGGTCGAAAAAATTTCTTTACAAATGGCTGAAAGAAACCTAATATTAGCCAAAAAAAGGAGGATTGACACTATGAAAAAGCACATGAAAGTCTCTCTATTATTGGCTGTTTCTTTAACTCTGGTGATTGGTCTTGCCGCAGGCATAGCAGCCGAAGGAGAAACCGGATCTTATCTAGCCATCAAAGTAGCGGGTCTCGGTGCGGGCGTCGAAAACCGGACACTGGTTGGTACAGGGGATATCTTTCCGGAGGGATCAAAGGTATACTTCTTTACCTGGGTCCTTGGGGGCCAGGCAGGAGATCACGTCACTCACGTGTGGCTCCATGGAGAGGAAGAGAAGTTCACGATTGATCTGGCTGTTGGCGGTCCTTCCTGGCGAACCTGGTCCAATAAGACCATGCATCCCGGGTCCGTCGGTAATTGGCGGGTTGAGGTGCGCGATGCGTCCGGAAACGTCCTTGACGGTATGAGCTTTGAATGCACTGCCGCGACAATAGAATGACAAAGAGGCTGCCATGACAGACCCTAAGCCGGGAGACTTGGTTTGAAAGAAGGAAAGGTCTATCTCATAGGTGCCGGGCCGGGTGACCCCGGTCTCATCACCTTAAAAGGTATAGAATGTATTAAGAAGGCGGATGTGGTTATCTACGACTACCTTGCGAACCCCGAGCTTCTCGGGTACGCTAAAGGAGACGCAGAACTGATTTATGTGGGGAAAAAGGGCGGGGACCATACCTGTACCCAACCCCGGATAAACAGTCTTGTTATACAAAAGGCAAAGGGGGGTAAGATTGTTGCCCGTCTCAAAGGGGGCGACCCTTTTATGTTCGGGAGAGGAGGAGAGGAGGCAGAAGAGATAGCCTCAAAAGGGGTCAGTTTTGAAGTGGTGCCCGGAGTAACCTCTGCCGTCTCAGTACCGGCATATGCGGGTATCCCCCTCACCCACCGAGATATTACCTCAAGCGTTGCTTTTATCACCGGCCATGAGGACCCTGCAAAAGGTAAACCAGGTATTGACTGGAGCAAGATTTCAACAGGGGTGGGGTCTCTGGTTTTTCTCATGGGGGTGAGGAACCTGGCCCAAATTGTCAGTAGTTTGATAGAAAACGGCAGGGATCCTGGAACGCCGGTGGCCCTTATAAGATGGGGCACACTGGGAAAACAGAATACCCTTGTAGGTACTCTCGATACTATCGTGGAATTAGCCAAAGAAAGGAGTTTCACCCCCCCTGCAGTCACGGTAGTTGGAGAGGTTGTCAGATTGAGGGATAGACTGAACTGGTTTGAAAGTAAACCGCTGTTCGGCAGAAGGGTCATAGTAACCAGAGCCCGGAATCAGGCGAGTGAGTTTAGCAAGCTACTCAGAGAATACGGTGCTGAGCCGTTGGAATTCCCCACCATCGAGATTATCCCCCCTGACAGCTTTAACGCCCTGGATAAGGCAGTTGATGGTCTGGAAAGATACGACTGGTTGATCCTCACCAGTGTAAACGGTGTAAGGTTCTTCCTTAAAAGGCTGAGATCCGGGGGCAGGGATATCCGGGACCTAAAAGGTATCAAGATCTGCACGATAGGACCGAGGACCGCACAAGAAATGGAAAGACTGGGGGTCGAGATTGATTTTGTCCCGGATGAATACAGGGCTGAGGCTATTGTTGAGGGTCTGGTAAGAAGAGGCATCGAGGGTAAAAAAATACTCTTGCCAAGGGCTGAGGAGGCAAGAGAGATCCTGCCACAGGAGATTCGTAAATCAGGAGGGGACGTTGATGTCGTGTCCGCCTATAAGACTGTGAGACCCTTGAAGGAGAAAGAGCGTGTCCGTAGACTCCTCAAGGAACGGAAGATCGATGTCATAACCTTTACCAGTTCTTCAACAGTGAGAAATTTTACGGAAATCTTTGACAAGGCAGAGTTTCCCTCACTGATAAGAGGGGTGACTATAGGGAGTATAGGCCCCATCACCGCGCAAACTGCAAAAGAACTCGGCATAGAGACGGATATTATGCCAGGAGAGTATACGATACCTGCTTTGACGGAGGCGATAGCAGACCATTTTTCGCACTGACTTTCGTTCTGAAGGAGCATAAAAGCGGCCCGACAAGACCTTTATTCTGAGAACAGAAAGATGATTGGAATCTCAAAGTTATACTGTGGAACCGTGGAATCGTCGGACCCCTTGAGATACGGCAGGGAATCCGGAAGACTTCCTTCTCACCTCCTCCAATTCTCAAAGGATAAGAAACCCGTAGTCGTCTGGAACGTGGGGCGGAGATGTAACTTGAGATGCATCCACTGTTACTCTCGTTCAACTGACAGGAAATATGAGGGCGAATTGTCCACAGACGAAGGGATGGCCCTCATCGATGACCTGGCCGCCTTTGGTAGTCCCGTCCTTCTTTTGTCCGGTGGTGAGCCCCTTATGAGGGAGGACATATTCCGCCTGGCAGGGTATGCCACGGGAAAGGGGATGAGGGCTGTAATTTCAACCAACGGAACGCTTATAACAGAAGAGGTTGCAGCGAGGTTGAAGTCCATTGGGCTCTCATACGTGGGGGTTAGTCTGGATGGTCTGAGAGAGACGAACGACAAGTTTCGTGGTATGGATGGAGCATTTGACGCCGCTCTCGCAGGCATCCGAAACTGCAGAGACGCGGGCATCAAGGTGGGCCTCAGATTTACAATCAACAGACGAAATACCCACGATATAACAGGGATATTCAGGCTTCTGGAACGTGAGGAGATCCCAAGGGTCTGCTTTTATCATCTCGTTTATGCGGGGCGAGGCAGCAAGTTGGCAAGAGAAGACCTCTCCCACGAAGAGACCCGGAGGGTGGTTGACCTTATACTAGATCAGACAAAGGGGCTTTTTGACCGGGGAATCTCGAAAGAGGTTTTAACCGTGGACAATCACGCAGATGGAGTGTACCTATATCTAAGGGTACTTGGGGAATCCCCGAAACGGGCGAAAGGGATACTGGAACTCCTCCGGATGAATGAAGGTAACAGCTCCGGTAATGGCATAGGCTGTGTCAGCTGGGACGGTTCTGTCCATGCCGATCAGTTCTGGAGGCATTACTCGTTCGGTAATGTTAAGGAAAGACCGTTTAGCGAGATCTGGATGGACAGGTCTAATGAGCTGATGGCAAAACTGAAGGATAAAAAGCCCCATCTCAAGGGGAGGTGCGCTCAGTGTAAATGGCTTGATATATGTGGAGGTAATTTCCGTGTCAGAGCAGAGGCGGTTACCGGAGACCTCTGGTCCCCTGACCCGGCCTGCTACCTGACCGACGGGGAAATTGGTATTTAATAACTGATACCTAATCAGTAAAAGCAAACCGCGCAGGTTGCAAGATTTTTCCAGGAGGTTGATCGTGTTATTCCCGGATTATCGTCCCAGAAGATTGAGAAAGAACGAACATTTGAGACGGATGATAAGAGAGACCACCCTTTCCGTTGATAATCTCGTCTACCCCCTCTTTGTCACCCACGGAAAGGGTGTCAGGAGACCGATCAAATCCATGCCTGGGATATCCCAACTGTCCATAGACCTCCTTGTAGAGGAAGTCAGGGAAATCAATGATCTGGGGATACCTGCGGTACTGTTGTTTGGAATACCAAAGAATAAGGACGAAGCAGGTTCTGAGGCGTATGAGAGGCAAGGCATAGTCCAGAGGGCCATTAGAGAGATTAGGAAAAAGGCGTCTGAAACCATAATCATTACGGACGTGTGTCTCTGTGAATATACGACCCACGGACACTGCGGTATAATTAAGAACGGAGATGTGGACAACGACGCCACACTGGAGTTATTGGCCAGGATGGCCCTGTCCCATGCGGAGGCCGGAGCGCACATGGTTGCCCCTTCTGATATGATGGATGGTAGAGTATCAGAGATAAGGGAGTGTCTGGATGAAAACGCCCATGAAGGGATTCCCATCATGTCCTATTCGGCCAAGTATGCCTCAAGTTTCTATGGTCCTTTTAGAGAGGCAGCGGGATCTTCACCCCAGTTCGGTGATCGAAGATCATATCAGATGGATCCTGCCAACTCCCGTGAGGCCATCCGCGAGGTGAGCCTCGATGTGGAAGAAGGGGCTGATATTGTAATGGTAAAGCCAGCCATAGCCTATCTCGATATCATCTTTCAAATAAAAGAGGAGTTTGATCTGCCTGTAGCCGCCTACAACGTGAGTGGTGAATATGCCATGGTCAAGGCTGCTGATCGCCTGGGATGGGTTGACGGGGAGAAGGTAATGATGGAATGTCTGGTGGGCATCAAGCGGGCCGGCGCCGACATTATCATCACCTATTTTGCAAAAGAGGCAGCGAGGATACTCCGTGGAAAGGTATGACGAGAATAGAGCCGAATTGAGGATGATCGCCTGGGAGGTTACGAGGAGTTGTAACCTGTCCTGTATTCACTGCCGTGCCTCTGCTGAAAAGGGGCCTTACGCCGGTGAGTTTTCAACCGAACGGTGTTTCAGACTTATCGATGATATCGCCGGGTTCAGCAAGCCGGTGATCATCCTTACCGGTGGAGAGCCGTTGATGAGGAAGGATATATTTGAAATTGCGGAATACGGAACTCGAAAAGGCCTCCGGATGGTTATGGCGCCGAACGGGACCCTTATAGATGAAGAAAATGCCAAAATGATGGTGATGTCCGGGATCAAGAGGATAAGTATCAGCATAGATGGTTCAACCCGAGAGAGCCATGACCGGTTTCGCCAGGTGGAAGGAGCCTTTGAAGGAGCTTTAAGGGGCATAGAATATGCCGGAAAGGCCGGACTGGAGTTTCAGATAAATACCACAATTACCGGCGCCAATATGGAGGAGCTTCCGGACATTCTTGCCTTGGCTGTCAAACTGGGGGCCGTTGCCCACCATATATTCCTGGTAGTGCCGACAGGCCGGGCCAAAGATATGAAGGATAATGAGATCCCACCGGAAATGTATGAGAAGACGCTCCACTGGTTTTACGAACAAAGTGATAGGGTCCCCATACATCTAAAGGCCACATGTGCCCCTCACTACTATCGTATCCTTCGGCAGAGGGCAAAGGCAGAGGGCAAAAAGATAACATTCAAGACCCATGGAATGGATGCCGTAACCAGAGGATGCCTTGGCGGGATCTCTTTCTGTTTCATATCCCACACAGGACAGGTCCAGCCCTGCGGTTACCTGGAGCTTAACTGCGGAGACCTGAAAAAGAATACCCTTGACGATATCTGGACGAACTCAGCGATATTTCGATCTCTGAGGGATTTTGACGGGTACAGGGGCAAGTGCGGGAGGTGTGAATATCGTCAGGTTTGCGGGGGATGCCGGGCGCGGGCTTATGAATTAACAGGGGACTATCTTGGGGAAGAACCTTATTGTACATATCAACCTGAGGGACAAGGCTGAAATAACTTCCCCATTTTATTAAGCTGGTAAGCTGGTAAGCCAAACAGACTTAACGGCTTAACAGCTAACAGCCAACAGCTAGCCCGAAGGGCGCTAACTTGAGGAAGTTATTTCGGCCTCGTCCCTGGACTGCATAGAGGCTCAATAAACGATAATGCCGTCAAGCAGTTCACATACTTCAGCAGGTCTGGCGGCCACCGGAGCCATTATGCCGATCTTCCACCCGGCAAACCTCCCATCACAGTCCAAGGCTACCGCGCTTCGCCCAGTAGAAAATCGCCTCACAAA
>JAUXHQ010000218.1 GCA_030621455.1 Deltaproteobacteria bacterium | reverse complement strand
AAGGGACTACCTTTCGGGTTGAATTGCCTGCAACATGAGTCAATTACTACCATGCGGTTCGAATTAGTTTCCATCAGGAAATGCCCCTTTTCCGCAATCTCTGCGCCTGCATTTGTGTTGTATGCAGACAGGTCAGTATGCAGGATTTTTCGATCTGTGCAGTTGGTCAGGTCACAAAAGAGCTTTCCCAAGGAGGGATACGATGAACGGGTTATTGATAGTTGACGATGAAGAAGGCATTAGAAGGTCTCTGAACAAGGCCCTTCAGCGTGACGGTTATTCCATCTTCCTTGCGAAAGACGGAAATGAGGCGATAAAAATCGTGGATGACGACGTTGATGAGATCAGCATTGTCATATCAGACCTCAAGATGCCGGGGTTGAATGGTATTGATACACTGGCGGCTATCGGCAATATCAATCCGGAGATAACCCGAATTGTCCTGACAGGATACGGAACGATGGAGAATGCAATTCAGGCCACCAATGAGGGTATCGATGGATTTTTAACAAAGCCGTTTGATAACCTCGAGATAAGAGCCAAGATACGAGAGTATTTTCTGAAAAAGCATCTGAAGCAATTCGTATCTTCCCAGATACTTCAGGAGCTGCAGACAGATCCCAAAAGTGTTAGACCAAGAAAACAGAAGGCAACTATCCTATTTACAGATATAAGAGGTTTTTCTTCAATTTCAGAAAAAACCGACCCTCAGATACTAGCGGTATTTCTAAACCGGTACTATTTTAGCCCGTTGGGTGATATTGTCTTTCAGTATAACGGAACGCTAGATAAACACATCGGAGACAGCATAATGGTTATCTATGGGGCGCCGGTTTCGTACGACGATGATGCGCTCCGGGCCGTGCTAACCGCTCTCGAAATGCAAAAAAGAATGGCACAGATGAGTGTTAGCCTAGGATCTTTTTCTCTACAGTCCATACCCACGGGCATCGGCATCAGTACGGGCGAAGTAGTGGTGGGAATGTTTGGCTCCGCTAGAAAGAAAGAATATACAGTCATCGGTTCGGAAGTCAACATTGCAGCCAGGCTGGAAAAGATTGCCAAGAAAGGCCAGATATTGATTACGGAAAATACGTACCAAGAGGTTCGCCATGAAATAATAGCAGAGAAATTGGATATCGTAAACGTGAGAGGGATTGAAAAAGAAATAGGGATTTACAATGTTCTAGGTGTCAAGCCTCACACCTCTCTTTCCTCTGGGTTCTAACACTGGACCCGGGTCCCAATCCTTCATCAATGGGTCACGAAGGTTGAATATGATAAAGAAAGTAGTTTTGGGAATTGCAGTTGGATTGATCTTGTTTGTTGCCTTAATCTATTTCGAAGGGGGAAGAACAGTAACACACCTCGGAACCAAAACCGAAGAAATGGGCAGAGACATAAAGGCAGTAGGCAAGGAAGTACGGAGAATCCAGGGAGACATAGTGAAGGATGTCAAAGACGGGTACAAGAAGATGCAAAAGCGGTTGGATGAGGTAAAATAACCCAATTATCCTTACCCCTAAAATGTAATCGAAAACCCATTGAACTCTCCCTTGTGATCCTCACAATCCACGGAAAGATCGTCAACCCTCGCTCCGTTCGGCCCCTGGCCACACCACCTAACCATACAGTTCACCCTCTCTTCCTCTCCTTCAAAGACAGCCTCAACATTTCCATCAGGAAGGTTTCTCACCCATCCACAAACCCCCAACCTCCTTGCTTCATCTTGAGTTGCTGCGCGAAACCATACCCCCTGTACCCTCCCCTCCACTATAATATGAACTCTCGTCTTGGGCATCTTGGTTCCCCTCCTCTCGTATATATATCTCAGCCTTCCTTTCTGCTATTTGCACCTATGCGGCTATACACAGCCCCACCCTAACCAAAATACTCGAGTGCAGCATTCACTAATCCAAAGCATCCGGTCAGCATCATATCACCACACGGAACCGCAAAGTAGTACCCCAGGCCTTCGGCCATACCTCGCCTCGGTCCGGTTACGGATATCAACTCAAATCCATCCCCCCGGATGAACCCGGGATGAATAAAACACCCGTGGCCACCGTCTCCGAAGACCTCCTCATTGGAGAGAGTCGCCTTTAAGAGACGATCAGTATAATCCTCCAGTTTATCCGGGGTCATTAATCCAGTATGGTGTTCAAAAATACCCATAACTATCCCGTCTTTAACCAGTGTTCCAACAGTGTGCTGGTTACCGATATTGATAATGACCCCACCTTTCTTGTTTTCCTTGGCCACCCGGGGGTCACAAAGGGCCCCAAGGATAGCTGCCGCGCCAGTATCCATCACTATAGCCTCCGGGAGATTGCGTATAACAGCTATCATCCTCGTAAGGTGACTGGGGGGTGTTCGGTATGCGAGGTGGGAAATCTGTCCGTCATTTTCCACAAACCTCTGCCAATGTTGGAATCGAAACCTGCGATTACTCCCCTCGATGCACTCCCCGTGGTCCTGAACAGCTACTGCAAAAATCCCGGGCAGTTCCATATCAAAACACGATAGAGCCCCCTTGAGAGCAATCTGATCTACGTCTCCAAGTACAACTGACATGGCCCTTGCTGGTGGCTCGCTTTCAATCTTTATCCCCATCTCCGCCACTTCAGCCAGGTTATCATGAATGGTTTTTGCTGCCAGCTCTGTTGCGTATACGTCAAGGCCGGCAGAGAGATGGTTCCTTATGGCCCTTACACAGGCACCTCCTCCCATAAGGTTTCCTTTTAGGAAGATGGCCTTCCCATCTTTAGTTATCCTACTGATGCGATTTGCGATAATCCTTGTTTGAGACGGCAAGACCAGCTTAACGGAACCCTCTATCGGCGTTCCCTCTTCATAGAGCAAGATATCTTGCGTCCCCCCCCCAACATCAATGGCAAGAATTCTCAGTCCGGGCAATTAATCGCTCCTATTTCCCAAATACTCGGGCTTCAGCATTGTTTGTTAATAATCTGTCAGGCAATAGTCATGTGATTGAATAGCGCCTCACATGCAGTTTTCAGCGCTGACGGATATTTCTTGTCTCTGTGTCGAGTCTTCCACCTCATGGCAGATAACTCATCGGAAACCACCAGGAATCCTCCAACATCAACTCCTCTGAACGTCCCGACAGTAAAGAGTGCAGACATCTCCATCTCAACCCCCAGGACATTCTGATTCTTATATGTCCTGGTCTTTTTGGTTGTTTCACGAAATGGGGCATCCGTTGTCCATACCTTTCCCATATTGAAACTCAGGTTATTTTTCACACAGCAATCCTCGATGGACTTCAAAATAATCCCACTAGCCCTCGGAATCACATTATCCGAAGGGTAGTGTTGAGACGTCCCTTCCTCCACTATCGCATGCGTTGGGATTATGTAATCCCCTATACGGATATCTTCTTGTAGCGAGCCGCATGAGCCCACACCAACAATATTCCTGGCCCCCAAAGCGACCAGCCTCTCGAGAAGTATTACGGCAATTGGGGCGCCCATTGCCGGCCCAGCAATGGAAAACCGTTTGCCATCCTGGTTCACATTGTATAATTTCGCGAAATCCACTCGCCTTCTCGTTGATTGATCGAGTCCCAATACCTTGGACGCTATTTTGAGGTCTGTCGGTAAAAAAAACAAAAAAACTAATTCTTCCACATCTGATTCTGCTCTACCTCTTCTTGGCTCTATAATTACTGATTCCTCAATTGCCGATTTCATCTTCCCAACCCTCTGTCGCTCTCAACTCCCCTCACCCAAGAGCGGTAGTTCCCTTCATCGAATTGAATAGCCCCCCGACAATGGCTTAAAGGCATAATTCAAATGAGTTTCAAAATTTCTGAATTACTGACCCTATAGGCTCCGTTGGGAGCAGAGGAAATATAAATATGGACACTCTTATATCATAATCTGGGTCTCTTTCAAAAGGTTTTTTATCCAAGAATTCTAGCTCGTACCCATCCACAAATGCATGTTAATAAAAATCGACTGTGCAGTTACACAAACCTTGTGTCTTGACGTGTCTCTGATG
>JAUXHQ010000086.1 GCA_030621455.1 Deltaproteobacteria bacterium | reverse complement strand
TACTAATGAAGCGTTTCGTCCCGTTTATCACATACTCATCACCATCGAGAAATGCCTGGGTGGAAATACTGGCTACATCTGAACCCGCTTCAGGTTCTGTAATAGCAATAGATGCTATAATGTCTCCTCTGACAAATCTGGTTAGGTATTTCTCTTTTTGCTCAGGCGTTCCGGCTGTTACAGTAGGCTCTATGGGGAGATCATTGAGCCAGAACGTCACTGAATAGCAGAAATTAGACAGTTCTTCGGTTAATACACAGTAAGCCGGCAAACCCAGTCCTCCGCCTCCGTATTCCTGAGGCAGTGACAACCCTATGAACCCGTTCTCAAGGAGTATCTTATGCACTTCCCATGGAAACTCGGCCCTTCTGTCAAGTTCTTCCACAAGTGGGGCGATCTTCTCTTTTCTGATCCTCTTCACGGTCTCTATGATAAGTCTCTGTTCTTCTGTCAGCCGGTATGGCATGTTCTCTCCTTTCAATCTGTGAATAAAAGCTAGACAATCTCCACCTCTAGCCCAAACCCTGCAAGAATCTTCTTGACACTTTCCACCTCTTCCTTCTTGAATGAAGGGACCTCTCCCAGTTTGTAATCCACACCCAATCGTTCATACTTCTTGACGCCTAGTCTGTGGTAGGGCAAGAGATCGAGCCTCTTGATCGATAGATTAGATGTGAAATTACCCAACGCATTGATATTCCCTGCTGAATCATTCACCCCAGGCAGCAGAGGTACCCTTATGATAATTTTCTTACCCATTCCCACAATTTGTTCAACATTATCTAGAATCAATCGATTGTCCACGCCCGTGAGTTTCTTGTGTCTTTCAGGGTCCATATGCTTAAGATCAAAGAGGACAAGGTCCACATACTCCAGGATCTCTTCCAAGACACTCCACTGAGTATAGCCGCACGTATCGAGGCACGTGTGAAACCCCTTCCCCTGACAGCCCTTCAAGAGTTCCAAAAGAAAAGCAGGCTGATAAGTCGGTTCACCACCCGAAAAGGTAACACCTCCGTTAGAGTTCCTATAGAAAAGGCTGTCCTTCTCCACAACACTTACGACATCATCTACTGTCCTAAGTTCCCCTGAAATAATCCTGGCATCTGAAAGACAAGCATCAACGCAGACCCCACATGCCTTGCATAGCTTCCGATCGATCACTATTTCCCCATCGGAACCGAGAAGGGTTGCCCCATTAAGGCATACCTCCAGGCATTTACGGCATCCGGTACATTGGGTGTCAAAGTAGAGAAGCTCGGGATGCAATGCCTGGGATTCCGGGTTGCTGCACCAATGGCAAGTCAAAGGACAACCCTTGAGAAAGACCGTAGTCCTGATACCAGGACCATCCTGAATCGAATACCTCTGGATATTGAATACCCAACCGCTTTTACCATCCTGATCGCTAACCTGTTCCAAAATTAACCTCCTTTGGTCGTGTTGTTTGTTCGTTCCAGACTCTATGACCATAACTTCACGCGGCTAATACTCGTAATTTCTGAGAAGTCACCTGTGCACTATCAGTAAATATCGTTCTGTCCATCACGGGGAACAACTCCATTGACTAATCCGAATCCAGCTTAAGCGCCTTAATAGCATTCTCTCTCAAGACCTTCCTCTTAGTCTCGTCCTTTATGGGTAGTTCGAGAAACTCCTTCTTGCAACGTGTCATCCCGAATCCGTGAGAACCCCAGAGGACCTTGTCCCGGCCCCTTGAGCTATCCATAAAACGGACCTGGGAAGGGTCAAGGGACGAAGGATAGTAGGCATTTATGCCGCCATAGACGTTCGGATGTCTCCAGAGCATCGATGCCCATTCATCGATCCACGGCCAACCCGTATGGGTAAGGATTATAGTCAGATCAGGAAAATCGATGGCAACATGGTCGGCATACATGGGGTGACCCTCCTCGCTGGGAAGTGGCTCTGCCGAATGACCAACTTGCATTGACACTGCAACACCGAGTTCACTACATTTGGCATAGAGGGGATACATTCTCCTATCGTCCGGCTTCATCCCAAAGCTGATAGGGTGGGCCCACACAAATTTGAAACCATACTCTTTAATCGCCCTATCCACCTCTTCGATACTTTCCTTAATGCGGAGCGGGTTGTAACTGGCGGCCCCCATCAGTCTGCCATTGCCCTTCTTGCACGTCTCGGCAATCTCATCAATGTCATAATCCATCATCAAGGCCTGGTCGTGCCACGACCATACTTTGCAGGCTACCAGTATGGCGCTCTCTACCCCTATCTCATCCATTTCCGCTATCATCTCCTCCAATGAGGACTTTGCCAAGCCACCCAAAACCTTCCATTCTTCCCCTGGTTTCAGTCCTAACCTCTTGGCGACACCTGCAAAAGTGCTACGGGCCATGATCTGAAACTCATAGAATTCGAAGGGCTTCTTGAACCCTTCTTGTCCGTGATAATAAGCCGGCCCAACGAAAAAATCGATAGCCTTAATATCTTCCATCTCGTCTTCTCCTCATGTAATGTTGCAAAACAGATCTCCCTGGGATGTATGAAACGCCTTGCTTCCTAGACGGTTACCTCCCCGAGGACCTTTTTACCCTTTTCGGGCCTCACCACACTCTATCTTCCTTTAAATACCGGCTTCCTCTTCTCCAGAAATGCCGTTGTTCCCTCTTTGGCATCTTCTGTCCCAAACAACATGGCCATAGCATCAGTGGCATAAGCCAGGTCTTCACCCCAGAGGTGCCTATTGTATGCAGATTTAGCAAATTGAACGGCAAGAGGCCCCTGGGCCATAATCCTTTTCGCCATGGCAATCGCTTCATCCATGAGTTTATCGTGAGGCACAACCTTGTTAGCGAGATTAATCCGAAAGGCTTCTTCAGCAGATATGGGGTCTGTGGTCATGGTCAACTCCTTGGCCTTGTTCCTGCCGATTAGTTGATCGAGGCGCACAATGGCGAACCCGGGGACCAGTCCCAGCCTCGCTTCCGGGACGCCGAACTGTGCCTTATCCGAGGCGATGATGATATCGCAGCTAATGGCTAGTTCCAGCCCGCCGCCCAAGGCAAGTCCGTTAACCGCGGCAATTACCGGCTTTATGAGTTTCTCGGCACGACATAGGGCGGTCATAAATATTTCCTTCATATATCGCTTCATATTCGCAGGTGTCGGGTCGATCCCGGTAATATCAGCGCCGGCACAAAAGGACCGGCCTTTGCCCGTGACGATAGCGATCTGGACTTCGTCATCTCCGTCCATCTCGTCAAACCCTTGCCTTAGACCACTCACTATGCCTGAGCTCAGAGCATTGAGCTTGGGCTGATCATCGAGGGTCATTACAACGATACCTTCCTTCTTCTCGTAGTCGACACTACCAAACCTCATTTTTCCCTCCTTTGACACTTGTCTCGGTTATACCTCAAATGGCCTTCTATTGGCTTCAGTCTAACTTTAACTCTGTCCGCTTTATAATTTCATCTTGAAGCGGTTTGTCCAGGTGGATGAAAAAGGCGCTGAAACCTGCGACCCTGACCACCAAGTCCCTATAATCTTCAGGATGAAGCTGGGCATCTTTCAGCTTATCCCCACCCACGCAATTGAACTGTATATGATACCCACCGAGGTCCATGTAGGTCTTCACGAGGGCCAGGAACTTCCGTGCCCCTTCCAAACCCTCGAGCGCTGAAGGATGAAACTTCACGTTAAAGTGATTTGCACCAAATCTCACACAGTCCAGGACTTGAGCCGCTGAGTTTATAAGTGCGGTCGGTCCATGGGTGTCCGTGCCGGGCTGAGCTGATACACTCGCGTCTGTGATGGCTGTCCTTGCCCTCCTCCCGTTGGGTAACGCCCCGGTGTTTGAACCGAGAAAGGCATGGGTGGTGACTGAAAGTGCCTCCGGTTTTATGGGTCTGCCGAGAAAATCATCCGGAAACTCTCTATGCTTATGCCAAAAGATATCATACCATTCTTTCGTTATGGAATCTGTGTAAGCATCGTTATTCCCGTATTTTGGAGCATCCAAACACATCTGCAGGATCTCTTCAGACCCTTTGAAATCAGCGGCAAGCGCTTCCTTTAGCTGCTCTAAAGTGATCTTCTTCTCCTCGAATACCAATTTCTTGATGGCCGCCAGGGAGTTTGCTAAATCGACCATTCCCACAGCAACGGTCGAACTCCCGGCGCTGTATTTGGCGCCACCCTCGTGCAGGTCTTTGCCTTTCCTGATACATTCAGGATTCAATGAAGATGTCCACGGAACAGGTATATCCCGCATCACATTCCATGAGATACGATTAACCGAACGGAGAAGAGAGAAGAAATGCTCAAATTGCTTCTTGACCGCATCATGAAGCTCCTGGTAAGACTCAAAGGAGCTTCCATTCTGCGGACCTATCTGCCGGCCATTCAACGGATCCTTACCGTTATTCAATGCCAACTCCAGCATCTTAGGCATGTTGAAGAAACCCTCCCACAAGGTATCAGAAACACCGCAGACCGCGTTCTGAACACAGCCCCAAATTGTAAGGTTTCGTGCTTCCTCAAGGGTTATCCCCTCACTACCATGGTGGAATAGGTTCTGTTGTATGGCAACCTCCGTATTAAAGAATGCAGGTTGACCTATACCTGTCCTTATCACATCAACGCACTTGAGCAGGAAATCCTCAGAAAGTTTATTGTGGTAGAATAGGTTTGTAAGAGGTTCAGGCAGCATGTTACGTTTATGCGCCTCTAAAACCAGGAAATCCAGCTCATTGGTAGCATCTTTCCCATCCGGCGTTAGGCCCCCCAGGACCAAATGCATGGCCAAACGGGCTGACGAACCCGAAAAGGTGCGCATGGGCAGGACATATTCTCCAAGACCCTGTATCTTGATGAAGTACAGCTGCAGCAATTGCGTGACCTCTTCATCGGTTATTATACCCTTTCCCTTATCCTCCTTGTAGAATGGATACATGTACTGTGTAAACCTTGCCGGGACACACGTGAGCACCGCAGTCTCCACCCAAGAAACCATTTGAAGAAACCAAACAAACTGAACCGCTTCATGAAAAGTCCTCGGCCTGTTGGCGGGAACCCACTCGCATCTCTCGGCAATTCTCTCCAACTCCTCTTTTCTCTCCGGGTCTCTCTCATTCTCGGCCATATCCCGTGCCAACAGGGCGTATCTTCCGGCAAGGGTGATCACTGCCCGAAGGCATATAAGGACTGCGTTATAGAATTGCCATTTGGGGAAGGATTCATAATCGCCCGGGTTGAGCTTTCCCTTCTCCTCCTCTACCTCAGCGATAATGCCATTCAGCCCTGCTTTCAATAGATTGGGGTAGTCAGGGTTTGCTATCATGGGTGCCTGTATAGAGTCCTCCGCCCATACCCCACATGCACTTATCTTGTTTATGTCCTCTCCCAATACGTCGAGGACCGTTTTTCTTGTTTTGTAATATGTGTTCCGCTCGCCCCAGTATTCGATAGCCCTCTCTATCCTCTCCGCATCCTCATCGGTTTTGCCGTAACTCCCAAGGTGTCCGCAAAACTCTGTCTGCTTCTTCATCCATCTGCAGCTATACTCAGGGAAAGGATAATGTCCCACCTTGTACTTGGTGACCGTGCCGACTATGGGATTGTTATCTATGAAGAGCGTCTTCTCATTACACATCTTTTCAATCAACTTCGCCCGCCTCAATTCCGCCGGCATTCCATCCGTCTCTTTGTACGACTCCAGTTGAAACACAACCCTCTCTGTATCCATATGAGGGGCTGTTGATAATAATTCTTCTCTTTCCCTATTGATCCTCTCTGCCATTGCCTTCGTATCCATCTTTCCCTCCTTTCTTATGAGAGGCACCTAAAACCCCTCTTTTCACTTGACCGGCCATTTTTGGAAGTTCCAAGTTAGCTTCGCCAGATATACCTAGCCCGGAGCCCATGCCCCGTTTTTTGAGATCCCTGGCGTCTATTTGCCGAGCAGTGAACGGGCAATCAATACTCTCTGGATTTGGTTTGTGCCGGCTGCTATTTGTGTGGCCTTCGCATCCCGCATCATCCTTTCCACAGGATACTCCTTCATATATCCATAACCCCCGAGTACCTGTACCGCATCGGTTGTAACCTTCATGGCGGCATCGGTTATGAAACACTTAGCTATAGCTGATTTCAGACCGCCGTCCTCAACCCCACGATCTATCTGAGATGCAGCATCATAGAGTATGGAACGACCAACCTCCACCTGTATTGCCATGTCGGCCAGCATAAACTGTATACCCTGAAATTCGGCAATAGGTTTGCCAAACTGCACCCTCTCTTTAGCATATTGTGTAGCATAATCTAGGGCGCCCTGTGAAGTACCTAGGGCCATGGAGGCAAACCAAAGACGTTCCACATTGAGGGAGTTGACCAATATGCTAAAGCCATCACCCTCTTTGCCGAGCAGGTCCTCTTTTGGGACTTTGACATCTTCAAGTATGATTTCCGAACTTGCAGAACCTCTCATACCCATGGGATTTTCTATCTTGCCTATACTAAAACCACTGGTCTCTCTCTCAACAATAAAAGCAGATAACCCTCTTGTCCTTTTCTCCGGAGATGTAGAAGCATAGACCCCGTATAAGTCAGCCACCCCGCCAAGGGAGATGAAACACTTGGTCCCGTTCAGGATATAATTATCTCCTATTAGAACAGCCCTGGTTCTCATTGAGCTCAAGTCTGAACCTACATTAGGCTCTGTTACAGCCATCGCAGCGATCTTGTCCCCCCGGGACAGGAGACCAAAATACTTCTTCTTCTGTTCCTTATTGCCTACCGAGAACAATAAATCAATAATAAGGTGAACGCTAAAAAACAAGCTGGCAGCAGTAAATGAGACTTTGGACACCTCCTCCATCACCATACAGATGGTCGCCACGTTGGCCCCTATCCCTCCATATTCTTCCGGAAGTCCCATCTTAAGAAGGCCGTTTTCAACAAAGGCCTCTTTAATATCATAGGGAAAATCATTACTTTCGTCGATCTCCGCCGCCCTTGGTGCGATCTTCTCCGTTACCAATTTCTTTACCATCTCTCGAATCATGCGTTGTTCTTCCGTAAATTCAAAACCCATAATTTTCCACCTTACAAAGACCCCTTACAGGAATTTGGAGAACCATCCCCTTTATCCAGACCGCCAATCCTGTTGAATTAAGGGATATGTTTCTAAATTCCTCCCTCATCAAGGGGGAGGTTAACCCGGGGTGAAAACTCTGAATCGGAATCTTGTTGACGCCCACCTTCCCGGAAGCTTATTTGTGGATGTGAACTTATGATCATATATTTGATCCAATTTGTCAAGGGAAGTTCTTTGCCTGCCCCAGCGAATGGTTACAGAATACTCCCTACATCCTAACCTGCTCCCGGTTCGGTAATAGCGATGGAAGCGATAATC
>JAUXHQ010000066.1 GCA_030621455.1 Deltaproteobacteria bacterium | reverse complement strand
GGACCTTATCGTATATCATGAGAAAGGGGTTGGGGACCCATCCTGCCAGTTGGTGAGGACGTGCGAAGAGAAGGGTCAGTTCGCTGTCCACCGATGCCGAAGTTCCCCTCTTTGTATATGCCTCGCTAACCTCTTCCCAGAATTTCAGTTCCCCGATTATCCCATCCGTCAAACGGACAAGAGTTGATTCTTCAAGGGCGGTTTCAGGTAAAACACCCCTGAATGTTGTTTCAGCCAGTTGTCGTTGAATTATAGCATTGCGTTTCAAAAGGATTTCGTTTTGTATATGTGTGGAAGCGTTATCTTTTTTCTCCAGGAGTTGTCTCTTCACGGACAAGACAGCGGGAGCGGTCCCCGTCAGTCTGATCAGAATGGAGGATGCCTCGATCCTAGCCCCCATATCTTTTTTTTCAATATTCTTGTTGTTCATATATTTTACGGCCATAGAGATCGATTTGCCTGCAATCTTGAGGATATCTTTTGTCTTAGGCGATTCGCCGGGATGGGTGATATAAGAGGCTGGTGTTTGCTTATTGATCAACTTGTCGAGTCGGGAAGTGAGTTGTAACGTGAGCCCTTGAAATTCAGTTACCTTTTCTACCACGAAATCCATAAACGCAGTGTCGGTTTCATTCTCTATAGGATCTGTCACTCGGAGGGGGACACCGTATACGAGAAGGACGGAAGGGGTGCTTCCGACCCTTTGCAACCGCTCTACAGCATCTCGAACCACCGGGACCATGCTTTTCTCAAATTCCGAACGTACAATTCGTTCGGAATCGGGGAGATTAAGCCCTACCATGTTGGACTCGGCGACGCTCCTCTTCTTCGAATAGTAAAGCGCAACATCCTTGCTCGCCGGCATGGCGGTGTTGTAAACAATCACGATATCTTTAGGGGAGAGGGCAAGGGGAATTTGAGGCGTAATGGCGAAGAAGGACAAGGCAAACAACAAGGCAAAGCCGCTTCTTATGAATAGAGAATGATTCAACAGGAATGCCTTTTTCTACATTCTGCCAGTTGCTCAGGCGTATTTATATTGAAAAACATAGCTTGTTCGGGATCAAAGGAGAGCATCTCTGATGGCGTGATTTCCCTTACTCTTACATTGCTGTAAAACCTGGCGATCTTCAAGTCGTTAGACGCAATGAGGGTCTCTATGTGTCTTGAGCACCGCTTGGAATAGATGGCATGGAGGGGTTGCAGACCGTCAACAGGATGAGGAACAACCACATCGAAGTCGTTCGACTGTGACACCATGTAGTCTATGAACCCATCATTGAGAAAGGGCATGTCACACGCAGCCACAAATATATACTGAGATGAGGAATAGAAGAGCCCAGTGAATATCCCCCCCAGAGACCCTTTTTTGGGGATAAGGTCAGTTACGATTTGAATAGCCAAATGGAAATATTCCGTCGGGGTATTTGTGACTAGGATTACCTCATCGAATATCTTCTTGAAGGTGGCGACCGTTCGATCGATCATCCTCTGCCCGTCGATCTCCAGGAACGCCTTGTTCCTCCCCATCCTCTCGCTTTTGCCACCTGCTAAGATAACCCCTGTCAAAGGCGTCTCCTGATAATGAGGGATGACTATGGAGAGATCCTCACTTCCACCTCCTTTGGGTCTTCACAACCCTTGAGAGCTGATACCATTCCTGTTATGGATCTAGCCATCATGTCCTTGATAAAGGGGTTGAGGGGCACATTCTTACTATTGACCCTCAAACTGATGGAGGGCTTTCTCTGTTTCTTGAGAAACCTATCTTCTATGATATCAACTATGCCCTCCACATCGTCTATATGCATACAGGGAACACCGGTATCAAAGTCCGTGTCACTAGCCAGTGCTATCAACATATCCTTCTTTGAACAGAGGAGTTCCCCTTGGGCATCTTTTCTATAAACCTCTATTTTGGGGTGCCTGTCATTTTTATATCCCTCTGATATAATCATATCCACATCCCTGATGAACCGTTCCCTCAACTCTCTCAATGGGAGATCTCCGTCCACATCTCTGACCATGGCCATCTTTTTAGGTGAGGATATCACGGTAGTGTGGGCACCCGCCTGCTTATGCCGCCAGCTATCTTTCCCCTCTTTGTCGATGTCAAAGCCGTGAACATCATGTTTAACAGTGGCAACCTTATATCCGCGCTTACCCAACTCAGGGATTATCTTTTCCATAAGGGTTGTCTTCCCACTGTCCGATCTGCCAACTATTGATACTATTGGTGTCATGAATACATGTCCTCTCCAAGAAATATTATTTCGGCCCCGTCCCTAAGGGCTAATAATCCACCTTTACCTTCTTCCACCCGAGACCGTCTGATGCAATGATCATACTCGTGATATTGGATGATCCCTCGCCGGTTTGGTACAGAATGGCATCGCGATATAGTCTGGCCACCGGGTACTCCTCTGAATATCCGTACCCCCCGAATATCTCCACTGCGAAACGGGCTGCCCTGACACAGGTCTCCGACGCCACGTGCTTTGCTATTGTGCTTTCAAAGGTATTTCTGATCTTTTTGTCCGCCAGGAAGGCAGCCTTATAGAGGAGAATTCTCGAGGCCTCTGTGCCGGCTATCATGTCAGCGATCTTTTGCTGGTTCATCTGGAACTCGCCGATTTTCTTGCCAAAGGCTTCTCTTTCATTACAATATCTTACGCTCTCGTCTATGCATGCCTGGGCAACACCAACAGCACCTGCTGCAACGCTAATACGACCGAAATCCAGGGCGGTCATCGCTATCTTGAAACCCTGTCCCAACTCTCCTACCAGGTTATTCCTTGGTACCCGGCAGTCCTCGAATATGAGTTCACCGGTGGGGGCGGAGTGATGCCCCAGTTTGTCTTTTATCTCCTTTCTTGAAAGACCGGGCATATCTTTTTCAATGATAAAGCAGGAGATCCCCCTGTGTTTAGGCACTATCTTTGGATCTGTTTTTACGTAAACCACCCCCGTGTCCATTATGGGGGCATTACTGATCCACATCTTCGCCCCGTTTATAACAAAAAAATCACCATCCTCCACGGCATTTGCATGGATAGATGCGAAATCCGACCCTGCATTTGGTTCGGTCATGGCATTTACGCCGAACAACTCGCACCGGATCAGCTTTCGCACATACGCTTCTTTCTGTTCCTCTGTACCCCAGTTGAGGATAGTCAACGGACAGGTAAGGGCCTGCATATTGAAGAAGTGCCTCAAGGAGGACTCCGCCTTTGAAATCTCTTCCACTGTTATGGCATGGGCCACAAAACCGAGGTTGGAGCCGCCGTATTTCTCCGGGAAAGCCGCCCCAAAGAAGCCCTGATCCGCCATCTTTAGGACAATCTCTTTCTGGAACCTGTGGGTATGATCGTCCTCAGCCACTACAGGCTTGATCTCTTTCTCAGCGAAATCCCGCGCTAGCTTTCGCACTGCCTTTTGTTCCTCTGTTAAAAAGAAATTCATAGTCTGTCTCCAATAAGAAGTCGTAATAAAGCCAGCTATTTAGTTCTTCCTATCTCTTCAATTGCCTCCGGGTTTTCTACTGATGAGATGTCTCCAAGATCTTCCCCAAGGTACTTTTTCTTGATGATACCCCTGACTATCTTGGCGGACCGGGTCTTAGGCAGTGCGTTAACAAACCTGACATCCTCAGGCCTTAGTGTCTTGCCGTGAAACTTGACAACCTGCTCCTTGAGCGCTAACCGTAGGTCTTCGGTCGGCTCATAGCTGGGCTGTAGCAATACGAAACATACAACGGTCTCTCCTTTTATCTCATGAGGGATACCTATGGCAGCCGCCTCTGAAACCGCAGGATGTTCGATAAGTGCCGCTTCTATTTCTCCCGGCCCGGTCCTCTTGCCGGCGATTTTTATAGTGTCATCGGAACGGCCGTGCAAAAACCAGAATCCGTCTTCATCCACATGTGCCCAATCCCCATGATACCAAACATCCGGCCATTTAGAGAAATATGTTTCCACATAACGCCGTGGGTCTTTTAGAAACCCCTTTGTAAAGGAAGGGCACGGTTTCTTGCATACCAGGTGCCCGATACCTCCCCTAATGGGTTTGCCGTCATCATCATAGACATCAACATCCATAGCCAGACCAGGTCCTCGCAATGTACATGCCTTGAGGGAACAGATGGGCATTGGGGATAATAGGCATCCCACCATTTCTGTGCCACCGGATATATTAATCACAGGACAACGTTTCTTGCCGATATTTTGAAAGAACCACATGTACGAATCCGGGTCCCAGGGTTCGCCTGTGGAACCGAGGATCCTCAGGCTCGAAAGGTCATGCTTTTCCACCCATTCCATTCCGGATCTCATGAGGAGTCGAACAGCGGTGGGAGATATCCCCAAGATGGTAATAGAATACCGTTCAACCATATCCCAAATGCGATCCGGGTCAGGATAGTTCGGCGCTCCTTCATAGATCATGTGGGTTCCACCATAGTGTTGGACACCAATAATCTGCCATGGCCCCATCATCCAGCCTATGTCCGTTACCCAGAAGAACCGGTCGTCCGGTTTCACATCGAAGTAATAGCCAACCTCTTTGACAATCTGGGCCATGGCACCTGCATGGGTATGTATCGTTCCCTTGGGTCGCCCTGTGGTCCCGGATGAGAAGAGTATCATAGAATAATCCTCCGCATCCATTTCCTCAGTTTCAAAGTCTTTGGACTGCATTGGAACAATATCCTCCCACCACACATCCCGGCCTTCGGTCCAGGGTATATCCTGATCGCCGAGGCGCCTTTTTACTATAATGTGTTCTATAGTGGGAGCCATTCCTGCTGCCTCGTCACACGCAGGCTTAAGATCTACCGGTTTTCCCCTCCTTAAAGATCCATCGGCCGTAAATAGCACCTTTACCTCAGCATCTTCCATTCGGACACCGAGGGCCTTTGGTCCAAACCCTGAAAAGACAGGGACAAAGGGCGCCCCGATCTTGAGGCAGGCCCAAAAAGCTACAACGACTTCAGGGATCATGGGCATATAGAACCCCACTGTATCTCCTTTCTTGATGCCCAGGCTTCTTAAGGCATTGGCACAGCGGTTGGCCTCTTGGAATAAGTCCCAATACGTCCACTTCTCACAGGATCCATCCTCACCCTCCCATATGAACGCTAAACGGTTCTTGCTAAGCGGGTTTCTTGCATGGCGGTCAAGGCTATTATGTGCAATGTTGATGGTTCCTCCTATGAACCATTTTGCCCACTCGAAGCTCTTGGAATTGCCTAAGTCCAGAACCTTTTCGTACGGTTTGAACCATTCCACATCGCAGTCTTTCATCATTGCGTCCCAGAACCACTCCACATCTTTCGTGGATCTGGCTATAAGGTCCTCATAATCCTTGATATTATGCTTATCCATGAACCTCTTTATGTTACTTTTCTCAAGATAATCGCCGGAAGGTTCCCATATCAGCCCTTTCATAGTTGTTCCCTCGTGTCTTGTCTCAGTGTTTAACTGTCAGGTTTCCCTTTTGTCACGATGGCTCGTTTTTTTTTGCCTTGCCGTAGTCACATCTGCCGCATTAATTCTATTTTATAGACCCGGGATTGTCAACTAATGTTTTTCCCTTGACCATAAAGGGTAAATCATGTATTAAGATTAGATAAAGGGACCCTATGGTCAAAAAGTAATTGAGAAAGGAGGAAGAAATGCAAAAGGCATTGGAAGGTGTCAAGGTTTTGGACTTGACGCAGTTCGAGGCGGGAACGACGTGCACCGTATTGCTCGCATTCCTAGGCGCGGATGTTATTAAGGTTGAAAACCCTGTGGGAGGTGATTTAGGCAGACTTTCCTTTTCTGAAAGACGTGATGAAGGGGTTGACTCGTACTATTTTATATTTCTGAATGCGAACAAGAGGAGCGTGACTCTGGACCTGAAGAATAAGAAGGGGAAAGAGATATTCAAAGATATGGTTAAAAAGGCGGATATAGTGGTCAACAACTTCACTGTTGGGACCATGGATAAGCTTGGGGTAGGTTATGATGTATTGAAGGAAGTGAATCCGAAGATCATTTACGCATCCATCACTGGTTATGGGACATACGGGCCTTACAAGGACTATCCCTGTTTTGACATTGTCGCACAAGCTACAGGTGGCTTGATGGGAGTAACAGGGTATCCGGAAAATCCACCCACCAAGGTGGGAACGGGTTTAGGGGATAGTATCGGCGCCACAAACCTGGCGGTGGGCATCCTCGGTGCGTTGTATCAAAGGGAGAAGACCGGTGAAGGTCAGGAAGTGGAAGTTTCCATGCAAGATTGCATACTCAACACATTAAGACCGGTTTACAACTTTTATTATGTGGGAGGCGGTCAGCCCATAGCGCGAACGGGCAACAAGACAAAGATGATCGCACCGTGGAACAGTTACAAGACCACGGACGGTTATGTGGTCATTGGGATTTTGACCAACCCTTTGTGGGAAAATCTTCTTAAGGTTATCGGACGGGAAGATGCCATCTCAGATCCGAGGTTTGCCGATCCATTGACACGTGGTACCAATGTTGAAGCCACAGATAGTCTGATCGAAGAGTGGACGTCTAAGCGGTCGAAGATGGAGGCCATGAACTACCTGGCCGGGAAAGGGGTGCCATGCGGCGCTGTCCTTGACATGACCGAGCTCTTGAATAACCCCCATCTCAGGGAGAGAGGGATGGTTTCAGAGATTGAACACCCTGAAAGGGGGAAACTTACAATCTTGGCATCACCCATTAAGTTATCAAAATCGGAGGTAGAAGTGGGGTGCGCTCCCCTCCTTGGTGAGCACAATGAGGAGGTATACGCTTCCATGATAGGTTTGTCGAAAGAAGATATCGCCAAAATGAAGGAGGAGAAGATAATTTAGGGGGCTAAAAATTCATTCACGGGGTGAAAAACATATGAATCTGTGTGGTTAGCGCCAAAGGTGCTCTTTATTTCCCGATCTCCACCTTGACATCACAATATGATTCTATTATTTCCTTAAGTTGGTCGATCCTCTCCTCGGGCAGGGGGTTAATATCACTGTATTCACAAATCTTCCCTAAAGAAGCATACTTCGTTTCGCCAAACTTGTGATAGGGGAGAAGGGAAATCTTCGTCGGCAGGGGGGACATGGTGGCCACAAACCTTGACAAGGCCTCGGTCTCCCCATTGGAGTCATTATAGCCGGGGACTACCACCCTTCGGACCCACACCGTGACCTTTTGCAACGTCTTGCGCAGATTCTGCAATATCAATTCATTTCCCACTCCGGTAGCTTCTTTGTGCTTCGATGAATCGAGGTGTTTTACGTCATATAGCGCCAGGTTACAGTGCTCTAATAACCGCTCAAGTATTTCCCATTTGCCGAATCCCGTGGTATCAAGAGCGGTGTGTATCCCCTTTCCCCTGGCCCCCTTCAACAGATCCAGGGTAAATTGCCATTGCATCATGGGCTCTCCCCCGGATACGGTCATTCCGCCCTTGCTACGGTTGTAAAAGATATTATCCCTCAGAACTGTAGTCAGCACCTCGTCGACGGTTTTAAGCTCCCCGCTAGCCACTATTGCTTTTGAAGGACATACCTCGGCACATTTCAGGCAATTGTCGCACAGGGTTCGATCAATATTGCGGAGGCATCGTTTCTCGGAGGTAATCGCCTCCGGATTTCCCGCAAAACCCTCGGTCGAAGGCACCTGGTATGCCGTCGGTTGAGAGCCATCTTCCTGTAAACGGCATACCGGCTCTTGAGATGGCGCCTCTATAATACTAATCGCCTGGTTCGGGCATACATCGATACATTTTCCGCAACCGATGCAGAGGGAATCCCTAGTCATTATCTCAGGATCCGGCTTCAGTGACTCAGGATTTGCGCACCAACCGCAACGCAAAGGACATCCCTTTAAAAATACCGTGGTTCTCATTCCCGGTCCATCCTGAAGAGCCCATCTCTGGATATTGAACACCATCCCTTTGCCGTTGTAATCACCGGCATACTTATTAACATCAGTTTCCATACCGTACCCTCACAATAAACTGTCGGCCCCGGTGGGTTGACACCGGATCACCC
>JAUXHQ010000184.1 GCA_030621455.1 Deltaproteobacteria bacterium | reverse complement strand
CAGGGATCAGCCCCCTGGAGTATTCCGATAATTGTCGAATGATCCGCTGAGCTTCCTTAAGTTGCTCCGGAGTCTCAATAAATACGGTCTTGCTCTTGGCCGTCGACACCTCATCGCTTATCACCTTAAGAGAGAACCCGAGCTTCCCAAGTTTCTTCCTGCAAGGATGGCCTTTAATATAGGCTAGCTCCATCATCAAACCTGAAACCAAGGCGTATAACTTCTCCTTGACCCTATTCTTTTTATTTGTCAATATCATTTTAGACCGATAGAAAATGTTTTCTCCAAGGGCAGCCGCATCAATAAAACCCAGGTAACTATTTGATTCCATATGCGCGGAGATCTCGTCTAAATCGGCTATATTATTCTTGTATTTTTCGTTACCTGGCCCCAGCCATTCCTTGAGTTTCCCCACCGCTATTTCAGCTTTGGGCCTAATCTCTATTGCCTTGTCCCTGGCATCCTCAAAAAGCCCCAAAAGGAAAATATCAATCTGGTCGGCGACTGAAGCAAGAAAAGGATCCAGCAGGACATTGGCATAAGAACTCGGATCTCCTTTTATGAGGCTTCTCAGCTCTTGGACCCCACGTTGATATTCACCCATCCTTATCATGAGCGCTGCCTTTTGATACCTGGCTTCCGGACAATTAGGGGTTATTTCCAATGATTCATCAATCTTCTGCCTCGCCTCATTGAATCGGTTGGTCACGTCGCACACCCGGAAGGCTAAAAGGGCTATGTAACCTTTCTGCAGCATGCTATTTGCACAGATCATTGCCTCTTCAAAGGAACCAAGCGCCTGGGCCGGATTCCCCCTTTCTATATTCAAGAAGCCGAAGGCCGTGTGTATCCTGTAATCGTTTGGATGGCGCTTCTCCTCAGCCTGAAGCAAAGCCTCGGCACGCTCGAGTTTTGAGACTCGTATGCTATCAAGAGCCAACCAAAGGCGCCCCCCCTCTTCCTTAACCTCTCTCGGTCTTTTCTCAATTTCACTCCAACGCTTGGCCTTAGATAGCCAGATCCTCTTCAAGAAATGAAGCTGAAAAACCCTTGATAACTCGTAAAAGGCTTGAAAAGCCGGGCCACCCCCTTCCTGCTTTTGCGCTTCATCGGTCTGTTGTGTTGGTTCGTGAGGTCGTATAATACGTTCAATATTATCCACAAAGAGAACATTGATTTCCTTAAAAGACAAATGCCCCAGTTCCGCCAAACTGTCCGGACTGTCCCAGATGGTTTTTGAGGGGCAATGATTCACAGGATGTTTTTTGGAACCACAGTAAAAGCACTTCGGGTAATTACCGTCACCAAGACGTTTACGCGGTTGGAAGAGTTTTACGTCCTCTTTGGACTCCGAATCCGTCGATTTTATCTGATAGAGGAGTACCCTGCCTTCCGCTGACACTGCTGCGGGTTCGCTCTCTATCTTCTCAACATCTCTCAGGAAATCATGGGTATTCTTTGATATGTATATCTGATTTGGCCGGAACAGATTCCTGAAATTACTCCTTGCATCGGCGATCTCAGCAAAGCTATCCTCCTCCCCATCGCCATCTATTTCAACTCCCCCTGTGTTAATAAAAATCTCAAATTCGACGGGTTCCTTGCCTGATCCCTCGGAATTATACCTTTCAACAACCGTCACCACTTCTCTAGCTACCTCTACTGGAACAACCGGATTCTCAAATATCGATACCAATTCAACGTCTGATCTTGCAACTAATTTGTTAGTATTTCTATAAATAATAGGTATGACAAGGTCAAAACAGCTTTCGGCCCATGCCTTCATCGAATCTTCATCTTTCTCTCGCCCGTGTCTCTGGTTCATAAAGCTTAACGACATGACGGAAAAGGTTTGAATGAGAGGGATATCCTCTCTCCACATCACCTCATAGACCTTGATCTTTTCTGACTCTCCCAGGCACACTTCTATATTTACAGAACGAAACAAGATCCCCTTGGTTTCCCTCAATATGTTATAGACATTTTGTGATACAAAAATGTGATCAGGCTTGGCGAGAGACAATATCCTTGAGGTCATATTTACCACATTACCAAAGATGTCGTTATCCTCAACAATAATATCTCCAAAGTTGACGCCGATCCTTATGTGTATTTGATTCCTTTTTGTCCTGTTTTCGTTGTAACTGAGTAGTCTCTCCTGCATCTCCATGGCAGCCCTAATGGCCATTATGGGATCTTTAAAAGAGGCCATTATGGAGTCACCGATGGTCTTTACAATAACCCCTTTATGTTCTTCGATAACAGGAAAGAGGATATTATTATGTTTTTGGAGCATAATACGGCCGGCTGCGTCACCATGGGTTTTGAAATAAGCAGAAGAAGCCTTCACATCCGTAAAGAGGACCGCCATCTTTCTTGTCAGGCGATGGCGCGACCCATCATCCACCTGTGCTCTTAACTCAATTATTTCATCGGTGCGGTCAGAGATTACATGGCCAGAGAAACCTCTGTTCATACGTCTGTCAATATTCATCATAAACCTCATAATTCTATTTGGGGGTTGTCCCTAAATGGTAAACCATAAAAAATCCCCTCAAGTAAAGGATAATGCTGACCGATATAATAAGAAAAAACGAACTGTACGGAGTAATAATCATGATTAACGGTCTCGGTATCACACTCTCGGCGCTCGAAGCCCACAGAAAGAAGATGGATGTTACGGCAAACAACGTGGCTAACATAAACACCGACGGTTTCAAGAAAAGCAGGGTCCTGTTCAAAGAAGAAGGTTCCGGAGGGGTCCAGGTTGATATCCGGAAAGTAGAAACCCCTGGAAGCGCAGTTCTGTATGACGATGGTGAAAGGCAAACCTATGTGGAAACCTCCAATGTAGACTATGCTGAAGAGGCAGTGAATATGATAATGGCGCGCAGAGGTTTTGAAGCAAACCTGAAAGCTTTACAGACACGAGACGAAATGTTGGGTTCTTTACTCAACATCAAAATATAGTCCCTCTCCCATCCCACCATTGTCTCAGTATTCCTTTCCCAATGTCGGAAATCCGGAAACTTAATTAGCCTTCACCCTCTTATCAGCCCAAACTATTAGAGCCCATCCTTTAAAAGGAATGGGCTCTAATTTACCTGTAGTTAAGACAATCATTTCGGTAACCCCCATGGTGCTTGATCTTTGATCCAGCATCCAACTGTTTGGAAAGGTTTACCCTTTTCTATGACTCTGTCCTAATCAAGTAATCGGTACCATACTGTCAAAACTTTAGCATTACTTTTTGCCCTTTCTTTTTCTCTTCCCTAGATCCCTCAAGTACTCGCTGTAATCCACCAGAGATGCCATGGCCTTTGCCCCCCTTTCGGGAGAAGGTATGTTTGTTATACCGTTGTCTTCCAATACTCTGGCGGCATCCGACATCGCTACATCCGCCATAGAAGTAACTATGATGGGTTTATTATACTTATTTATCAATTCAACCAAATCCTTTGCGATCTGTGTTTCAGAATCGCAGAGCGCCACCTTCATCTCACTCAGTTGACGATTTGTCAAGAGACTGAAAGTCCTGTAATAGTGGATAAAAAACGAAAAGCCGCCAACACCGAGAACCATCAAACCGTCTATATCATCAGATTCCAGGACTACTTCAACCGCTCGTCTGAAAATGGTGCCATCCAATGTCCCCACTGTGTCAATAGGGTTCCCTTTGCTCCAGTGAGGAGGCATGAACTTGTCCATCTCCTTTACGAGCTCAGACGACAGCGGTGGAACCTCTAGACCATAGATACCACAGAAATCCGATGCGATGACACCCCATCCACCTCCGTAAGTAAGTATGCCTATCTTGTTCCCTTTGGGTAACGGTTGACGAGACAGAACACTTATCATATCAACCATTTCAACCGAACGCTCCGCACGGACTACACCAATCTGTCTAAAGGCTGAATCGTATAACCGATCAGAACCAACCATAGCCCCCACGTGAGAAGCTGCAGCCTTCGCTCCTGCCTCGCTCCTGCCTGATTTATACACCACAACGGGTTTTTTCCTGGTTACCCATTTTGCTACATCCAAAAACTCCCGGCCTTTCCCCAACCCCTCTCCGTATATGAGTATGGCCTCGGTCGCCTTATCATCGGCAAGATACTCCAGGAACTCATAGATCTTCATGTCCGCCTGGTTTCCCACACTCACATACCTGCTAAACCCAAGACCGTTTACTATGCCTGACTGCATCATAGTCGTACCCAGATTACCGCTCTCCGACAGGAAACCTATGTTGCCTGGCCTCAAGGGTATGGGGGGCATCAAAATGGTAAGGTTTGAGGTGGAGCTGTACATACCCATCGTGTTAGGACCAACCAGTCTTATCCCGCTGCTTTTAGCAACATCCACCATCTCTTCTTGTAAATTTCTACCACTAACCCCTGTTTCACTAAAGCCACCTGCGATAATGATTGCATACTTTACCCCTACCTCAGCACATTCTCTCAACACTTGAGGCACTGCATGGGCCGGAACAATTACTACAACCAAATCGAGTTGCCTCCCTACGGACTTTACGTCAGGATATGCCTTTATACCGAAAATCTCTTTTTCTTTCCGATTTATGGGGTACAACTTCCCTCTATACCCTCCCCTAACCAAGTTATGTAAGATCAAGAAACCCCATTTCATCAGTTGGCTACTCGCCCCGATCACAGCTATCGATTTTGGATTAAAAAAAGCATTTAGCGCGTGCTTCACCATAAGTCTTCTCTCCTTCACTCTTATCAATATCTCTACATTAGTTAAATAGATCTGTGAACTCACCACTGCCGACACGGAATACCACCGTAAATGATAGACAAGGCGTATACGATCACCACGTCTTCGATTGAGCGCCAAAGGCAGTCAATGGTGTTGTTGGCGGAAAATTGCCGCCTGCCCTGGTGAATAGCCACAGGCACA
>JAUXHQ010000260.1 GCA_030621455.1 Deltaproteobacteria bacterium | reverse complement strand
TTTTAAGATAGTTGATGACTTAAAGATGTGGGCCAGGAGAAAGGGAGAAGACATCATCGATTTGGGGATGGGAAATCTAGACCAGGCAACCCCAAAACCGATTATTGATAAGCTGATAGAGGCCGTTTCGAACCCCAGGAATCACAGTTACTCGGCCTCCAAAGGGATTTACAAGTTGAGGCTGGCTATCACTGACTGGTACAGACGGCGGTATGGTGTTGACCTCGATCCGCAAGACGAGGTCATAGTCACCATAGGGGTAAAAGAAGGGCTTTCCCATTTGGTGTTGGCTGTAGTGGGCCCCGGGGATGTCGTATTTGTCCCAAACCCGACCTATCCAATACATTCCTATTCGATTGTTATAGCTGGCGGTGACTTGCGCAGCATACCCCTTGACAGGGACAGAGATTTTTTCGATGACTTGCTGATTGCTACCAAACAAACATGGCCACAACCGAAGGTGTTGATAATTTCCTTTCCCCACAACCCAACGACGGAAGTCGTGGATCTAGATTTTTTCAAAAAGATAGCCGACTTCGCCAGGGAACACGGCATTATGGTAATCCATGACCTGGCGTATGCTGATCTTGTCTTTGATGGTTATAAAGCGCCGAGTTTCATGGAAGTACCCGGGGCAAAAGACATAGGCGTAGAGTTTTTTAGCCTGTCGAAGAGTTATAATATGCCCGGCTGGCGAGTAGGGTTTGCAGTGGGCAACAAGGAAATGATAGGTGCGTTAGCCAGGATCAAGAGTTATCTTGATTATGGGATCTTTCAGCCTATCCAGATTGCTGCTATAATTGCCCTAAACGATTGCGAAGATTATGTGTGTAAAATAACCGAAACGTACAGGCGCCGCAGGGATGTTTTAGTCGATGGTTTGTGCAAAATAGGATGGGATATAGAAAAGCCGAAGGGCACCATGTTTGTATGGGCCAAGATTCCGAAGCGGTTCAACGCTATGGGTTCGCTGGAATTCTCAACACACTTGTTGCGCGCGGCCAAAGTCGCGGTTTCACCGGGTGTCGGCTTTGGTGAATATGGAGATGGACATGTTAGGTTTGCCTTGGTAGAAAATGAACAGCGGATAAAACAGGGGATCAGAGGCATAAAAACCGTTTTTACCGGCTGAGTTTCTGAGACTTCACAAAGAATTCAACTTAGGGTCTGTCCAAGATTTCTCTTATCTTTCTAGACAGCTGCGACATGTTGAAAGGTTTCTGTATAAAACCATTGCAGCCACGCTTCAATATCTCAGACGCCTGTCCGCTTAAGCTATAACCACTTGAAAGGAGGGTCTTTACGTTCGGGTTGATATGTTTCAGCCTGTCATATACTTCACCTCCCCCCATTGCAGACATGATCATGTCGAGGATGACTATATGAATCTTGCCCATATTTCTCTTGTAGACGTCTATTGCTTCTTTTCCGTTCTCAGCAAGTAAGACCTTATACCCCATTTCTTGGAGCATCTCCTCGCCCACATCGATGATCACATCTTCATCGTCCACAAGAAGAACAGTTTCTGTGCCCGCCAGAAACTCCTCTGATGGTTCCTCTCGTTCCTCTGTCATTTTGCTATGCGAGACGGGTAGGTATATTTTAAAGGTGGTGCCATCATCCCTTTCACTAGATACATCGATAATGCCGCCATGGTTCTTGATGATGTTGTATGCGGAAGCAAGACCCAGGCCTGTTCCCTTACCCATCTCTTTAGTAGTAAAGAATGGTTCAAATATTCTTTTTTGGGTTGCGTCGTCCATACCCACGCCTGTGTCCGTAACGGATATCTCCATGTACCTTCCCGGTTCTATGCCGAATGGACCGGCAAAGTCCTCATCAAGGATTACACACTCCGTTTTAAGATACAGGTCTCCGCCTTCGGGCATGGCTTGAAAGGCATTGAGATAAAGGTTCACAAGTACTTGTTCAATTTGTCCTCTGTCGGCATCCACCAGAGAGGTCCCTCCCTTATAATTTTCATGGATGACAACATCTTTCTTGATGCGTGCAAACATCTCGACGGTCTTACTTATCGATGCATGGATGTTGAGCGGTTTGACATCATGTTTTTCTCCTCTGGCAAAATCCAACAATTGCCGGGTCAATTCTGTCCCACTTTGAACATGTTCCTGAAGACCTTTCAGCTTTTCGTAATGGGAATGATTGGCACTGATCCCGTTCAGTAAAAGGGATGTATTCCCTTGAATCCCCATGAGCAGGTTGTTGAAATCGTGGGCAATCCCTGCGGAAAGAGTGCCGAGCGCTTCCATCTTCTGTGCCCGTTGAACTTGGGCCTCAAGATGTTTCCTGTCAGTTATGTCTCTGGCCACACCGTGTGTGCTAACGAACTTTCTCCTTTGGCCTATAATCGGTGCGTCGCATTCACTGGCATGTTCCAGCTCAAGGGTCAGGTGCTTGACTTCATAAAACTTGAACCTATCATCGTGGCCATGAACCCTTAACCTCAGTTCTGTCCCATAGGTAGCGCGATGCCCGGTTCGTCTCGCCTCAAATAAACGTCGGGCTTTTCCCAGATCCTCTTCGTGGATAATGCTTGTATAATCCTTTCCTATGAGTTCATCACTCTCATAACCGGTCAGTCGCTTAACAGCGTCACTCACAAAGGCAAAGTTACCATCTGCATCGATAGTATAGATGATATCAGGGGAATTCTGAACCAGCTGCCGGTAACGGTCTTCAGAAAGCCTCAGCTTTTCATTGATAACCTTATTTTCTTCTTCCAACATTTTCTGGCCAAAGGCATTTTCAACTGTCTTCAGCAGTTCCTCAAACTCAAAAGGTTTCCTGAGGTAATCATACGCCCCTTTCCTTAAGGCTTCCAAGGCTGTGTCCATAGTGCCGTGGCCGGATATGACGATGACAGGTGTATTTGGGCGCTTTCGCTTAACGTATGCCATGAGTTCCAGACCATTCATGTCTGGGAGCATAAGGTCTAAAAGGGCCAAGTCAACCCTGTCCTCAGAGAGGCAGCCCAATGCCGTCTGCCCGGAGTTGGCCGTTTGAATCTTGTAACCCTGGCCACTCAGCAAAAGCCTTAGGCTATCGCATATACGGGGTTCGTCGTCCACGATTAAGATCCTGGGCGTGGAAATCATGGCGTATCTCCCTTATAGTCACAATGCAACTTTTATCTTTTTTAGGGGTATCCTTCATGTCTCGGTTATAGTTTTCAACGATGCGGATGCCGATAGAAAATTTCCG
>JAUXHQ010000241.1 GCA_030621455.1 Deltaproteobacteria bacterium | reverse complement strand
AGTTTAAGGATATTGAGACTCTGGTTGCAGACTTTCTATCAGACATTGAATATGAAAGGAGATTAAGATCAAGTATTATTTGCCTGTCCCTAACAACTGTCCTAACAACTACTAACAACTAACAATTCCTAACAATTCCTAACAATTTCCTAACAAACTAACAACTACCCCATTTCAGGATGGAAACTCATTAATCGTGGGGCTACCCCCCCAAAAGAAAAGGGGCCAACCATACAAATGGCTGACCCCTTTAAATTATTTGGCGTCCCCAAGGGGATTTGAACCCCTGCCGCCGGCGTGAAAGGCCGGTGTCCTTGGCCAGACTAGACGATGGGGACCGTGGTGGGCCGTGCTGGACTCGAACCAGCGGCTCTCTGCTTAAAAGGCAGATACTCTACCACCTGAGTTAACGGCCCGTAAGATCTTTGAGAACGGACACATCAATGATCAATTGCTGAACGGGTTCTCCAATACGATTGTCTCATCCCTCCTACTGCCTACAGAGACCATAATCACTCTGGCCTCCACCAGTTCCTCTATACGTTTAATATATCTCTTGGCGTTGTCCGGCAAATCATCGTATTCTCTAACATGACTCATGTCGGAAGACCATCCCTCCATCTCTTCATGTATAGGCTCACAGGCTTCCAACCTCTTCATGCTCGAAGGCATCTCTGAGCAGACCTCGCCGTTGCAGTCATACCCGACACAGATTCTTATTTTGTCTAGGCCTTTGAGAACATCGAGTTTTGTAATGACCAGGCGTTCAATGCCGTTTATTCTGACGGCGTGCCTCACCATCACGGCGTCAAACCACCCGCACCTTCTGGGTCTACCAGTGGTCGCGCCATATTCGTCCCCTTGCTTCCTCAAAAACCTGCCTGTCTCATCATGCAGTTCAGCCGGGAAGGGTCCTCCCCCGACGCGAGTCGTGTAAGCCTTGGAAATCCCAACCACTTTATCTATCATAGTAGGGCCAATTCCAGCGCCTATACAAGCCTGAGCCGCTACAGTGTTGCTTGACGTCACAAAAGGATATGTCCCATGATCTACATCGAGAAAGGTGCCCTGTGCACCTTCAAACAACACGTTCTTTCCCTCTTTAATGTCTTGGTTCATGATCAGTGAGGTATCTGACACATATTCCCTCATCTTCATGCCCATGTCAAGATATTCATTGTATATGTCTTCGAATTTTAACTTTTCTTCCTTGAGAAAACTGACCAGGTAAGTGTTCTTCTCCTTGAGATTGGACTCCAACTTCTTTTTAAATGAATCTTTTTCCAGGAGATCTACGAGTCTAATGCCAACCCTTCCCGCCTTATCCTCGTAAGTTGGTCCAATCCCTCTACCTGTCGTACCAATCTGTTCCCCGGCTTTGAGGGCCTCTCTGGCAATATCGATCCTTTTATGATAAGGCATAATAACGTGAGCCCGCTCGCTGATTGATAGACAACCGTCATCCTGGAGGTAGCCCTTAGATTTCAATAATTCGATCTCGATGAGCAGCTCTTTTGGATCTATGATTACGCCATTGCCGATGATGCATCTTTTTTTAGGGTGAAGGACACCGGATGGTATAATATGCAAAATTAACTGCTCGTCCTTTACCACGACAGTATGCCCGGCGTTATTTCCCCCCTGAAACCTTACTATGGTGTCGGCGTGTTCAGCAAGGAAATCTACTATCTTGCCCTTTCCTTCGTCTCCCCATTGTGTGCCAACGATGACGATACTGGCCATATGTAAATAACCTTACTCACTCGTGTCCGTTCACAGCCCGGCATACCCAGTAAGCCGGCTTCTCCTAAAGCTGCAACTGCTTAACTGATACAACATTCTGCAACCGGCCGAATTCCTCCATTGTTTCCTTGGGAACACGGGAGTCCGTGCTGAGAAGCACAATAGCATCTCCCCCTACCTCTTCCCTGCCAAACTCCATATGGGAGATATTGGTACCTATGTTTCCGAGGATAGTCCCTATATTTCCTATGACCATGGGACGGTCAAGAGTAAAGAAGAGGAGGATATTTCCTTCTGGTATCGCCTCGAATCGAAACTTGTTTATCCTTGTTATCCTGGGATCTTTCTTGCCAAAGAGTGTGCCGGCAATCAGATTTTCTCCTTTGTTTGACCTAATCTTGAGCTTCAGTAAACTGGTAAAATCCTCGCTCTTTCTGGTCTTCGATTCAACCACCCTTACACCCCTCTCCTGGGCAATAATGGGGGCATTCACAAAATTTACGGCATCTCCAACGATCGGTTTGAAGATGCCTATCAATATTGAAATCGTTATGGGCTGCACATCCATCTCAGCAATATCACCACTGTACTCTATAACTATCTCCTCCGGAGCCCCTGACCCCAACTGAGCCTGGAAGCTGCCAAGCCTCTGTCCAAGATCCATGTAAGGTTTTATGTTGGCGAGGGTCTCGCCGCTCACCGATGGAACATTTACCGCATTCTTTATGGTGCCGCGTAGCAAGTAGTCTGCTATCTGTTCCGCAATGACAACGGCCACATTTTGCTGGGCTTCGTCTGTGGATGCGCCTAAATGAGGGGTACAGATCACCTCATCCAGACCGAATAGGGGGTTGTCCCCTGGAGGTTCTTGCTCAAAGACATCAAGCGCAGCCCCGGAAACCCTTCCGCTCTTTATGGCGTCGTAGAGATCTTTTTCATTGACTATCCCCCCCCTTGCACAGTTTATTATCATAACGCCATCCTTCATCTTCTTGAAGGATTCCGCATTGATAAGGCTTCTCGTTTCTTCATTGAGAGGCATATGTAAGGTAATATAATCGGACCTGGCAAGAAGTTCGTCAAGAGAAACTTGTTCAATTCCCATCTCATGGACTCTGTCCTTTGAGATAAAAGGGTCATATGCTATGACATTCATCTTCAGGCCCTTGGCTCGATCGGCCACTATACTGCCGATCCTTCCCAGCCCGATGATGCCAAGGGTCTTACCGGACAGCTCCCTTCCCATGAACTTCTTCTTTTCCCATTTTTTCGCCTTCAGGGAGCTGGTGGCCTGAGGAATGTTTCTCGACAGGGCCAACATCATAGAGATGGCGTGCTCGGCAGTGGTAACCATATTACCTTCCGGGGCATTCATCACCACGATCCCACCCTGGGTAGCTGCCTTTATGTCAACATTGTCCAGCCCGATACCTGCCCTGCCTATCACTCTGAGGTTTTTCGCAGCATCTATGATGTCCGCAGTAACTTTTGTGGCACTTCTAATGGCCAGGCCGTGATAGTCTTTGATTTTTTCCGTGAGCTCTTCTTTTGAGAGGCCGGTATCTACATCCACCTCGATACCCGGTGTGTTCCTCAGGCTCTCGATGCCTTTTTCTGAGAGACTATCACTCACCAATACCCTTTTCATCCGGTCCTCCAGGTGTCTATCCTTGATACACTTTTGCAGCAGCCCTGATCCCTTTGCCCATGTCAATAGTATAGCCTAATTCATCAAGGGTCATCTCCAGGGCAAAGATTGCCGTGATTACATCAAATTGATCAACATGGCCTAAATGAGCAATCCTGAATATC
>JAUXHQ010000250.1 GCA_030621455.1 Deltaproteobacteria bacterium | reverse complement strand
GAATGAAGGATGCCGAAAATAGTTGCTATCATTCTCTACTCGAAAGAACAGGTCGAATGAAATTTCAAAATTGTATCAGAAATGAATATGGCAAGTGCGATCTACCGTCCAACACGATTAGTAGAATTAAAGACGGGTTTCGGAAGTTGCATCTCAACGTTGAATACTCACCTTTTCAAGTCTCGGATAATATTTATTGGGGACAGATATGGATTGATTCAATAAGGATAGTCTGTAATGGAAAAGGCATTACCCCTGAGCTTGCGGAGGCCAGTGCATACGCAGAACTCGCTGAACGCTTCAGCGCAGGGCTCTTCTATCCGGTCTTTGAAGAACGCGTGAGGTTTAATATGCCGGCCCTTTACAATGAGGAAACCAATGGTTTCCTTCATTATGAATGGATGGAGGGATATGTTCATGCCCACCAGGATGATTTGGAAGAAAGCCATCTCAAGATAGAAGACCTGCTGGCAAATGAAAGTCATCTGACAGATAAGGATGTTGAACATATCAAAAACAGCAGGATGGCTGGACATTGGGTTGACGGTTTTTCCATAGCTCGTGAAGAGACAATAAAAGTCCCGGTTAATTTTGTTGCATATATTCACGCGTCTAACGGGATAGCTGCAGGGAACACCATCGAAGAGGCGATGATTCAGGCCTCATGTGAAATATTCGAACGTCATGCCCAGATAGAAATAATTAAACCTGAAAAAATAGTTCCCTCAATTGATCTCGATTCTGTGGACAATACAGTAATAAGGGACATGGTTAAATTTTATAACGGTAAGAATGTTGATGTGATGATCAAGGACCTTTCTCTTGATGGACTCTTGCCCTGCATAGGCGTCCTCTTCACCAACCACAATTTACCTCCTGATCGTCTGGAGCATAAGATACTGATACCGGGCGCATCTTTCAATCCGGATGAAGGTCTGACAAGGTGTCTTACGGAAAGCATGCAAGGCAGGGAATCGCTATTGGCTCCCCGTCCACAGTTGGACAAACCATTTGTCCATAGATCCCGTGTCAGTAATTATTACATGTTAATGAGATGTTGTATCTCTCCAAAAGATATATCCTTTCTTGAACAGGGAGAAAATGGAACTTACAGGAGCATCAAAATTAAGGATGTTTTTGGCGAAATTGATGAAATCAAAAGAATATGTAGGCTCTTCAATACAGATTGTATCATACTGGACCACACCCATCCGGTATTGAATTTCCCAGTAGTAAGAGTGATCATTCCGCGGATTTCTGACTTTTTACCTTTCTTGAACCGAGATATTCTCGTGTCTGAAGCAACAAGACCATCCGCTGCATGGCGTGGGGAAGAATTCAGGAAGATAATGCAGAGTTTTTTTATATAGCAGCAATCCCTGCAATAATAAAATTTTACTTTAGGGCATACGATCCCCCACCACATATTGTGGTAGAGGACATATGCCCTAATTCCAACTTTCCTTTAAATACCCCAAACAACAAACCTCAGCTGGTCGCCTGACCGCTCAGTATATTCTTAGCTATTATGGTCTGCTGTATTTCACTGGTTCCTTCTATGATCTGGGTGCATTTGGCGTCCCGCATCATGCGCTCTACCGGGTGGTCCTTAACATACCCGTAACCGCCCAAGACCTGTACGGCGTCTGTGGTGACCTTCATGGCAGTCTCGGAAGCGAAGTATTTGGCCATGGAAGCGAATATGGTCACATCCTCAACACCTTTATCTATCAGATGGGCGGCCTTGTAAACCAAACCCCTGGCCGCTTCAATAGAAGTCACCATGTCTGCAAGCTTGAATTGGATTCCTTGAAATTGAGAGATCGGTTGGCCGAATGCCATCCTGTTCTTAGAGTAATCGAGGGCGTAATCATATGCCCCCTGAGCTATGCCAAGGGCCTGGGAGGCAATTATCGGTCTAATCTTGTCGAATGCCTTCATTACAACCTTGAACCCTTGGCCTTCGTCACCTACACGGTTTTCAACCGGAACCATTGCATTATCGAAGATGATCTCTGAGGCGGATATACCTCTCATACCCATCTTATTTTCATTTTTCCCTAAACTTACCCCTGGAAAGTCTTTCTCCACGATAAAGGCCGATATCCCTTTCGAACCCTTTCCCGGACCTGTTACTGCAAAGGCAAAATGGTAGTCCACCACGGCCCCCTGGGTTATAAAACACTTCGTGCCATCAATTCTATAATAATTATCCTGCCGGACAGCCTTGCTCTTTATGCCTGCCGAATCCGAACCAGCATGGGGTTCAGTAAGACATAAGGACATGAGCTTGTCCTGTGCCATGAGAGGGAAGTATTTCTCCTGTTGCCGGTCACTGGAAAGCAGCATCAAAAGCGTTGTGGCATAGCAGACATAGGCTATCATAGACACACCGCCGGACGCCTTGTTGATCTCCTCCACAATAATACACGCTGTGGTGATATCTCCACTGAGGCCCCCATATCGCTCGGGGATGAGGAGTTTTAAGATACCTTGTTCTCTCAATATCTCTTCAATGTCCTTGGGGTAGGTGTCGGTCTCATCTATTTCAGATGCTCTCGGGGCTATCTTTTCGACGGCAATTTTTCTTATAGTATCCCTCATCATCAATTGTTCTTCTGTAAGGTCAAACATATTCACATTTTCCTCCTCTTCTACAGTCTTCAGGTTCGTGTCCGTGCAAGTGCAAATAATAAGAGATTTACTCCAAAGCCCAGAGTCCGGCCTGCGGGGTCGACACCTAGTAAGAGATGAGAAGAATTCTAGCGGCAGCGGAGAACGAGCTCATATTCAAATCTATTGCAGAGCAATCGTAGGAAATCCTCACGCAGAACAAACATTGTATATATGTTCCACAATGTCATCCAACTTCGTCCCAGACCCAAAATTTCCCGTAACTCCCATCTTTTCCAACAGTGGTCTGTCTTCCTCCGGGATAATGCCGCCGGCTATTACTTTAATATCCTTAATTCCCCTTTCTTTGAGAGCGTCTGTGATCTCCATGCACCAACCCAAGTGGCTTGATGAATGAAAACTGAGACCTATGACGTCCGCGTCCTCCTGGACAGCGGTATTAATAACGGAATCCACAGACTGATGGGTGCCGAGCATAATGACTTCAATACCTGCGTTCCTGAATGCATTGGCCAGCACGTAAAGAGTTTTGGAGTGATCATCTATACCGAGTTTCGCCAGTAAAACCCTAATCTTGCCATCCTTACCACCATTCATTGCTGGATATCTCCTTCTTATTAACAGAAATTATGGAAACTCAAATACGAGCTACAATGGTTTAAAGGCATGATTTAAATGAGTCCCCAAATTTCTGATTAAGCTTAAGCGTATTTCAGATAGTCCGGCCTTTGGATCAT
>JAUXHQ010000123.1 GCA_030621455.1 Deltaproteobacteria bacterium | reverse complement strand
ACGGCATAGAAGCTGGTGGTGAGGACCCTGAACCTGATAATGATGGCAAGACAGACTGTAATGATTGGTCAATAATTGGTGCCGAGGTGCTGATTAAGGGTAGCTTCCGTTGTAATGGGGATGATCTCAAGATAGAGGCTAAACTGTACGATGTGTTCCGGGGACAATTCATTCTGGGTAAGAGGTATGTTGGTAATAGACAAGACCTTAGGAGGATGATCCATAAGTTCTCTGATGAAATTATCCTGAGTTTTACCGGAGAGAAGGGGGTGTTTGACACAAAGATAGCCTTTGTTTTGCGAGAATCGACCCATAAAGAGATTTACATTATGGACTTCGATGGATATGATATGAGGAAGGTCACGGATCACAGGTCGATTGCAGTATCGCCCACCTGGTCTCCCAACGGGAAGAAGATTGCCTTTACATCGTATAAGAAGGGAAACCCCGACATCTACGTCAAAGATCTCATGTCCAATAAAGAGGCTAGAATCTCCAGGTACGGGGGGTTGAACATCGCCCCAGCCTGGGCCCCGGATGGAGAGAGAATGGCCGTTACCCTGAGTGTGAATGGGAACTCTGAAATATATCTGGTTGATGTCCATGGCAAGAAGCTCAAACGACTGACCAAGAATTGGGGGATAGACGTGTCCCCCACCTGGGCCCCGGATGGAAAAGAAATTGCATTCGTATCGAATCAATCAGGGAATCCGAATATTTATGTAATGGATTCTCAGGGGGGTAATGTAAGAAGACTGACTTTTCAGACTAAATACAGTGTTTCTCCAGACTGGTCCCCGCGGGGGAATAGGATTGCATTTTGTTCTTTGGAAGGGGGGTGTTTCCATATATGTACAATGAATCCCGATGGGACGGATGTCAGAAGACTTACTGCAGACTCGGGAAACAACGAAGATCCTTCATGGTCTCCTGACGGAAGATTTATAACCTTTACGTCTACCAGAGATGGTAAAAAAAGCATATACATAATGAGGGCGGACGGGAACGGGCAGAAAAGGGTGAGAACTTTTAACGGGAGGAGTTCTAATCCGTGTTGGTCCCCGAGATTCCATTGATGGATATCACTATGATTGTCATGGGAAACGGATTATCCGGGTTTCCAGTCCAATAAAAGGAGGTAGAATAAAATGTATAGAAAGTTGTCGCGTAATCTCTTGTTTTTTGTTTTGGTGGTGTCCCTTTCTTTTTTCTTAAATGCTTGTGCAAAGAAGGTTGTTCAGGAGGAGGCGCTCCCTATGGAAGAGCCGCAAGTTTCTGAGCCGATGGAATCAGAGGAAGAGATGGCTGCCAGAGAGGCACAATTGAAAAAAGAGGAACTGAGAGAACAGAGGGAAATAGAAGAAGCCGCTCTAAGAGAGGAGGCTTTTCGGAAAGAGGAGGCTGCCAGGAGAGAGACTAAACTGAGGGAAGCGTTTGAAAATGTCGATATTAATTTCGATTTTGACCAGTTTTTCCTAAGAGACGATGCAAGAGAGATATTGGCGGAGAAGGCTTCCTGGCTCTTGGAACACGGCGATGTCACAATCACGGCGGAAGGGCACTGCGACGAACGGGGAACTACGGAATATAACATGGCCTTGGGTGAGAGGAGGGCCAACAGCGCCATGAAGTATCTCGTTAACGCCGGGGTCAGGGCTGACAGGATCTCTACCATCAGCTATGGTGAGGAAATGCCTTTGGATCCGGGAGACAATGAAGAGGCCTGGGCTAAAAACAGAAGGGCTCACTTTGTAATATTTTCGGAATAAGACCTAAGGGACGAGGCTGAAATTACTTCCTCGCCCCTAACTGAAGGCCCTCCACGAGGACCCCATCCGTGGAGGGCCGCTATCTTGTATGTGAGGTGGATCCTTTGGCTGGTAAGATGTCTCGGCATTTGCCCTGTCCGTTGGTAATGCGAAAATTTTTGCTAATTCCTATCTTCCTTGTCTTCTTGTTGGATGGATGTGCATCCAGGAAGGAATTTGTGAGTCTCCAGTATGACGTAAATAGGTTGAGAAGGCAAGTCGTTCACTTGGGAAATGATATTAGAAGTGAGAGCGACAAGAAGATTGCGAGGGTTGATGGTGATCTCAAAGAATCCATAGGACCTGTGAGGAAGAATCAGGCCGATATAAATGCGAGGTTAGATAGCTTACAGGCTAAACTCCAGTCTCTGAAGGGAAAGATTGAAGAATGCCGGTATCTTTTGGGGCAGCAAACTAAGGAGAATGCCTCTTTGAAAAAGAGGTATGAATCCGAACTTGAGAAACGCCTCCTTATACTGGAAGGGTTTTTCATTTCTGAAGGTACGCCTTCCAGTGGAAACAAACCCACTGAAGGGAAGTCCCCCGGGGAAGAGAAGGGAAAGGCTAAAAGTAAGAAGCCAACGTCTAAGGAGCTCTATTCCAGGGCATATGATGATTTCAAGAAGGGGGATATAAAGGCGGCCAGGATAGGTTTTCGAAAATATCTCAGGCTGTTTCCCAATACTGATTACTCTGATAATGCCCAATACTGGCTCGGGGAATTCTTTTTCGTGGAAAAGAAGTATAAAGAGGCCATACTGGAGTTCGATGAGGTCATAAGAAAATATCCAAAGGGGAACAAGGTTCCTCCGGCCTTACTAAAACAAGGTTTGGCATTTTACAGGCTGGGAGACAAGACAAGCGCCAAGTTGATACTCCAAAAGGTCGTCAAGAAATATCCACGTTCTAACCAAGCCAAAATAGCCAGAAAGGAATTGAAGAAGCTACCGGACATGTAACAACATAAAGATTCCCAACATCAAGAAGGTTAGGTTGGAAATCCAGGCAGAAACTATGGGAGGCAAGACTCCACTGTGCCCTAACGACAGACTGAATGAGAGCATGATCCAATAACCAAAGCTTATGGCGATACTAATTCCGACCCCCCCCACAATCCCCTTGCCCTTTCCTGTCCTTAACGCAAAAGGGAACCCCAGGAGTGGCATGATGAGGCTTACAAAGGGGAAGGCCAGCCTTGCGTGCAAATCGACTAAGTATTTTGTGGCATCGTAGCCTTCAGCGCGTATTTTCTTGATGTAATCTCTAAGGTTAGCGTAACTCATCTCATCGGTGCTCTTTTCCACAATTTTGAAATCCTCGGGAACCTCTTGGATAGGTATGATCTTTTCGCGCACTTTTTTCATCTTGATCTCTGCCCTGTTATCGAACCTTCTTATGGAAATATCATAGAAGTGCCATTTTTCATCGATCCATTTTGCCGTGTCAGCGTCTATGCGGCGGATCAAATTGAAATCGTTGTCCAAGTAATATATGGTAATACCTTTCAGGGTATTCCCCTTTGGACTGAACAAATCAATATTGTAAATGGCGTTCTCACTTCGGTACCATATCTGGTTTTGTTTGAAAGAACCAAGGGGGTCTCTCTTCTTTACCTGCGTATTCTCAATATATCTGATCCTCTGGTTGGTATAGGGAAGGACCGACTCATTGATCACAAAGGATGCAATACTGATCAATAAGGAGATGCCGATAGCAGGAGCTGTGACCCTGTATAGGCTTATTCCGCTGGCCATCATAGCCGTAATTTCGCTGTTTCTCGATAGTACCCCAAATGTTATGACAGATGAAAGAAGAGTCGCCACAGGGGCCACTTGAACCACGATCAGAGGAATCTTAAACACGAAGAATTCCATAGTTGTCAATAAAGGGACACCTCGTCTGATGAAGTGATGTACATTGTTAAGAATGTCAACAACAAGGTAAATGATGATAAAAGCGCTAAGGCTTAAAAAAAATATTTTCAAGAACTCTCTGGTGATATACTTGTTTAATATACGCAATTGACGGCCTCGATTTTAATGATATGTGTGAGATAAAGCAGGTGATATTCAGAATTTGGAGGCATGCATTTCAGGTTTCCAACGGGTAACCATCCTATAACATAATTTGGCTTTTGTAAAATCTATTTTCCCCGGGTGAGCACTTGGCGCTGATTCATTGCTATGGCGAGATGGAAGATGCAGCACCACATGAATGCTTATCCGTGCTGTAGCGTATTGGGGCGTAGAGGGGATAAAATTATCTGAAATGTCCATAAATTGTATAAAAGAACGCGTGATCCTTATAGTGCTGGACAGTGTCGGCATTGGAGAACTTCCCGATGCGGAGGACTATGGGGATCTGGGGAGTAATACCCTCGGGAATATTGCTGGGGAATTGGGCGGGTTGAATCTCCCTAATCTCGAGTCTATGGGTTTGGGATTGATTGAGGATATAGAGGGGTTAAGAAAAGACGTTAGCCCTACGGCATCTTTCGGGAAGATGTCGGAGGCCTCTAAAGGGAAAGACTCCACTATAGGACATTGGGAGCTGTCCGGTCTTATTCAGGATTATTCTTTTCCGGTATTCCCCAACGGATTTCCGGAGGAAGTCATTGAAAAGTTCAGGAAAGCGACCGGTCTGGATGTGATTGGAAACTTCCCGGCTTCAGGCACGGAAATCCTCAAAGACTTGGGAGAAGAGCATATAAAGACCGGGAAACCCATAATATACACTTCAGCCGATAGCGTTTTCCAGATTGCGGCCCACGAGGATGTTATCACGCTGAATAGACTATATGAGATATGTCGAATGATGAGGAAGATCCTCAATCCCTATCGCGTCTTGAGGGTTATAGCCCGTCCCTTTATCGGTAGGCCAGGTGATTTCAGAAGGACCAGGGCAAGGAAAGATTACTCAATGCCGCCTCCTGGCCGTACGGTTTTAGATATTTTAAGAGCGGCCGGACTTCCGGTGGTAGGTATCGGTAAAATCGGTGACATATTTGCGAATAGGGGGTTAAGTTATTCCATCCCGACTGATGACAACCGTGATGGAATGGTAAAGATCACTAACGAGATGAGACGAATGAGAAAGGGTTTGATCCTTGCGAACCTGATCGACTTTGACATGGTATGGGGACACAGGAACGATGTCGATGGGTATGCCAATGAGCTGAGTGAATTTGATACTAACATTACCATGATCTTGGAAATGTTGACGGATAGTGATCTCTTGATTATTACCGCTGATCACGGATGCGACCCTACAATGCCGGGTACAGATCATACGAGAGAATATGTTCCGCTGTTGGTATATAACCCATCGTCTACAAGGGGGAGGGATCTGGGTATTCGAGATACCTTCGCTGATGTGGGACAGACTGTAGCTTCAGCATTCGGTGTAAGTCCTTTAGAAAATGGGATAAGTTTTTTGGGCCAAGTCATTACCCCGAAAAACGCTTGACTCTGGTTGCGGTCTGTTATAAGATGTGGCATTATAAATTGTATTCTAAATTGTATTATCATCTGGAGGGCAGTCCTTGAGTAATGGTTCATTTGAGTTTAAGTTGGTGGTAAAAAAGGGAGAATCTATTGAGAAATCCGTCTACAAGTTCTTTAGAAAGGCCGTATTTTCCGGTTACTTTCAGCCTGGCGAGAGATTGATAGAGTCCTCGTTAGCGGAAAAACTCAATATAAGTCGCACCCCCCTGAGGGAGGCTATAAAACGTTTGGAGACCGAAGGTCTTGTCAAGATAACCCCCAATAAGGGGGCGACCGTGCTAAAATCATCACCCGAGGAGATAGAAGAGATGTATTTTATAGCCGGTGTACTTGAGGGCCTGGCTGCCTATCTGAATGCGGGGAGTCTCTCAAAAGAAGACATCGACAGAATGAGGGAGATAGAGGTTGTCCTGGAGGATGAAGAATGCCAGAGAGACTACGAGAGGTGGCTCAAGTTAAATATTGAATTTCATAACACCTATATCTTAGGAAAGAAGAAGTCTCTCCTCACAAGGCTATTGGAGCAGAGGACAAAACCTTTGGGGAGATACTGGTACCTGGGTTGTACGAGCCCCGGGATGTTGGACTCATGTATCTCCGGGCATAGAAATATCCTGGAGGCCTTTTCCAGGAAGGACGCGGAAGCCGCGAGGAAAGCCGTTGAAGAACATCTATTTGACGTGGGCAGATTAATGAGGAAACATCTGGGGAGGATTTTTGTGATATGATTTCTCGATTTTTCAGCAGAATGGTGGCAAAGGAGGTGATAAACGCAGACTGACGTAGAGATTGCGGAAAAGTATTATTTCCGGAAGGAAACTAACGAGGTGAGTGAGGAGGTAGAATTTTATGGAAGAGATAATGAAGGGGTTCGTCAAATATACATCAGATCCTTATAGC